>JBDTXW010000163.1:0-6350 GCA_040005975.1 Betaproteobacteria bacterium
CCTTCGACAGCGCATTGTCGCGGACCTGCGCGCCGGGATGGCCCTTGGCGAGGTCAGCGGCGTGCGCGGCGATCTTGTAGGCCATGATGCCGTCCTTGACGTCGGCCTTGTTCGGCAGGCCGAGGTGTTCCTTCGGCGTCACGTAGCAGAGCATCGCCGTGCCGTACCAGCCGATCATCGCCGCGCCGATTGCGGAGGTGATGTGGTCGTACCCCGGCGCGATGTCGGTCGTCAGCGGCCCGAGTGTGTAGAACGGCGCCTCGCCGCAGAGGCGCAGCTGCTCGTCCATGTTGTGTTTGATCAGGTGCATCGGCACGTGGCCGGGCCCCTCGATCATCGTCTGCACATCGTGCTTCCAGGCCACCTGCGTCAATTCGCCCAACGTCGCGAGCTCGGCCATCTGCGCCTCGTCGTTGGCGTCGTAGCCCGAGCCTGGCCTTAAGCCGTCGCCCAGGCTGAACGAGACGTCGTAGGCCTTCATGATCTCGCAGATTTCCTCGAAGCGCGTGTAGAGGAACGACTCCCTGTGATGCGCGAGGCACCATTTGGCCATGATAGCCCCGCCGCGCGACACGATACCGGTCATGCGTCCGGCGGTGAGCGGGATGTAGCGCAGCAGCACACCGGCGTGGATCGTGAAATAGTCGACGCCCTGCTCGGCCTGCTCGATCAGCGTATCGCGGTACATCTCCCAGGTGAGCTCCTCGGCCTTGCCGTCGACCTTTTCCAGCGCCTGATAGATCGGTACGGTGCCGATCGGCACCGGCGAATTGCGGATGATCCACTCGCGCGTCTCGTGGATGTTCCTGCCGGTCGAAAGATCCATGACCGTATCCGCGCCCCAGCGCGTCGCCCAGGTCATTTTCTCGACCTCTTCGTGGATCGACGAGCTGACTGCCGAGTTGCCGATGTTGGCGTTGATCTTCACCAGGAAATTGCGGCCGATGATCATCGGCTCGGTTTCCGGGTGGTTGATGTTGGCCGGGATGATCGCCCGGCCGCGCGCGACTTCGGCGCGGACGAACTCCGGCGTCACGAGCTCCGGAATCGCCGCGCCGAAGCTCTGTCCCGCATGCTGGCGGGTCACCAGCGCGGGCAGCGAGCGCAGCATTTCCTCGCGCTGGAGATTTTCGCGGATCGCGATGAATTCCATCTCGGGCGTGACGATGCCACGTCGCGCGTAGTGCATCTGCGTAACATTGCCACTGAGATTGCCACTGACATTGCCACTGAGGTTGGCGCCGGGCCGCGCCCGCCGCGGTTTGCGCGGCAGGTCGAAGCGCATGCCGGCGAGTTCGGCGTCAGAGAGCCGCGCGCGCCCATAGGCGGAGGTGAGCCCGCCGAGCTCCTCGGTGTCGCCGCGCTCTTCGATCCAGCGGGCGCGCAGCGGCGGCAAGCCGACGCGGATGTCGATTCTTGCCGCCGGGTCGGTGTACGGACCGGAGGTGTCGTAGACGGCGAGCGGCGGATTGGCTTCGGCGCCGAACGATGCGGGTGTGGCCGATTGCGCGATCTCGCGCATCGGCACGCGCACGTCGGGCCGCGAGCCCTCGACGTAGATCTTGCGCGAATTCGGGAGCGGCTGCACGGCCGCGGCGTCGACGTGCGCGTCGCGGGCGAAGAACTTGTCGTTGGCGTTCATCGAGCAACTCCTTGCGAGTGGATGGTTCGTTCGCAAGGGGTATCGGAGGCGCTTCCCTGCGGCAGGATTATCTGCATCAGGTTCGAAGGGTCTCTCTCACCCGGCGGCGCGCCATGCGTCACCAGGACCCCCAGCACGCCTATTGTCGTTCAAATCGCGCGCTGGTTCAATGGCGCCGACGCTCGGGCCGATCAGTCGGCTGCCGCGGTCGCGGCCGCCTGCGCGTCGCGGCGCCTTGCCAGCCATTGCGTCAGCTGCTCGAAGTAGATGTAGACGACCGGCGTGATGTAGAGCGTCAAGGCCTGCGAGACGATCAGGCCGCCGACGACCGCGAGCCCGAGCGGCCGTCGCGCTTCGCCTCCGGCGCCGAGTGCCAGCGCGATGGGCAGGCTGCCCATCAACGCTGCCATCGTCGTCATCATGATCGGTCGGAACCGGGTCATGCACGCCTCGAAGATGGCATCGTGCGGCGACTTACCCTCGGTCCGGCGGGCTTCTATGGCGAAATCGATCATGATGATCGCGTTCTTCTTGACTATCCCGACCAGCATGATCATGCCGACAAATGCGTACATGTTGAGATCGATGCGGAACAGCCAGAGCGTCAGCAGCGCGCCGAACGCCGCGGTCGGCAGTCCCGACAGTATGGTGACCGGATGGATGAAGCTCTCGTAAAGGATACCGAGGACGAGGTAGATGACGAAGATGGCAAGCGCCAGCAGGACGCCCATGCCGGCGAGCGACGAGCGAAATGCCTGCGCGTTGCCCTGGAACGTGCCGTTGATCGTGGGCGGAAGCCGCATCTCCGCGGTCGCCTTCTGAATCTCGTCGATTGCCTGCGACAGGGCGACGCCCGGCGTCAGGTCGAACGAAATCGTAACGGCGGGAAGCTGACCGAGGTGGGCGATGGCAAGCGGGCCGATCGTGGGTTTGAGCGACGCCACGGCGTTGAGTGGCACCAGCGCGCCGCTTTCCGAGCGTACGTAAAGCAGGGACAGCGCCGAGGGGTCGGTCTGGAAGCCCGGAAGCAGCTCCATGACGACGTAGTATTGATCGGTCGGCGCGTAGATCGTCGAGACCTGACGCGATCCGTACGCATCGTAGAGGGTGTTCTCGATCGACTGCGCGGACACGCCCAGCGCCGACGCGCGATTGCGGTCGATCGCGACCGTCACCTGCGGCTGCGTGATCTGCAGGTCGGTCGTGACGTCGACGAGCCCGGGCAGCGTTTTAAGCTTTTCGTCGATCTTTGGCGCCCACTCGTACAACTCGTTCGTGTCGGTCGCCTGGAGCGTGTACTGGTAGAGACTCTTGGTCAGCTGGCCAAGCCGGATCGCCGGCACGTTTTGCACGAATGCCTTGATGCCAGGCACCCGCGCGACCGCCGGTCGCAGCTCCTGCACGATGACGTCGGCATTCGGTCGTTCGCCGCGCGGCTTCAAGGTGATGAACATCCGGCCGTTGTTGAGCGAGGAGGCGCCGCCGCCGCCGCCGACGAATGACATCACGCTTTCGACATGTGGGTTCTGGCGGGCGATTGCAGCCACCTGCCCCTGCAGCCTGGACATCGCGTCGAACGAGATGTCCTGCGCGGCCTCGGTGAACGCGAAGAGCTGCCCGACGTCGTCGCTCGGCAGAAAGCCTTTGGGCATGTAGGTGAACAGGAATCCGGTCGCGACGAACAGCACGCCGAAACCGAGCATCGAAAGCCGACGGTAAGCAAGCACCAAGGTCAGGCTCCTGCGATAGCCCGCCAGCAGGTGATCGAACATGCGCCCGGCGAAAGCGTAGATGCGGCCGTGCGACTCTTCCCGCTCGAGCCTCAGCATTCGGCTGCAGAGCAGTGGGGTCAGCGTGAGCGATACGAGACCCGAGAGCAGCACCGCGACGATGATCGTCACGGCGAACTCGTGCAGCAGCCGGCCGACGATGCCGCCCATGAACAGCACCGGGATGAACACTGCCACCAGCGACAGCGTCATCGACACGATGGTGAAACCGATTTCCTTCGCGCCGTCCAGGGTCGCCTGCAGGCGCGGTTTCCCCATCTCCATGTGCCGGGTGATGTTCTCCAGCATCACGATCGCGTCGTCGACGACGAAGCCGACGCACAAGGTGAGCGCCATCAGCGAAAGATTGTCGAGGTTGTATCCGAACACGTACATCAGCGCGAACGTGCCGATGATCGACATCGGCAGCGCGAGGCTCGGGATCAGCGTCGCGCGCGCGCTGCGCAGGAAAACGAATATGACGCCGACCACCAGTCCCAGCGCCAGGACCAGGGCAATCTGCACATCGCGGACCGATTCGCGGATCGACTGAGAGCGGTCGTAGAGCACCGACAGCTTGATCGATGGGGGGAGCTGCGCCTGGAAAGCGGGTAAGACCGCCTTGATTCCGTCCACCACCTCGATCGTGTTCGTGCCCGGCTGACGCTGCACGGCGAGGACGACTCCGCGCGTGCCGTTGTACCAGGCGGCGATCTTGTCGTTCTGTACGCTGTCGAGCACGCGCCCGATCTGGTCCAGCCGCACCGGCGCGCCGTTGCGGTAGGCGACGATCAATGGCGCGTACGCCGCGGCGTCCTCGAGCTGACCGGTCGCCTTGACCGACGTGGCGCGATCGCGGCCCGACAGCGAGCCGGTCGGCAGGTTCACATTGGCATTGCCGATCGCCTGCTCGACATCGGTGAGCGCGATGCCGCGCGTTGCCAGCGCGTTCGGGTCGAGCTGGATACGCACGGCGTACTTTTGCGAGCCGAACACCTGAACCTGCGCCACCCCGCTGATCGTCGAGATCCGCTGCGCCAGATTGTTCTCGCCGTAGTCGTCGACAACCGACAGCGGTTGCGTTTCCGAAGTGAGCGCGAGCAGCAATATGGAGAAGTCCGCCGGGTTCACCTTGCGCAGCGTCGGCGGTGTCGGCATGCCCGACGGTAGCGATCGCGCCGCCGCGGAGATCGCCGACTGGACATCCTGCGCCGCGGCGTCGATGTTGCGCTCGAGCGCGAATTGCAGCGTGATCGACGTACTGCCGCTGGTCGATGTCGACGTCATCGAGTCGATGCCGGCGATCGTCGAAAGCTGTTTTTCGAGCGGCGTCGCCACCGCCGAAGCCATCGTGTCCGGACTCGCTCCCGGCAGGCTGGCCGAGACCTGTATTGTCGGGAAGTCGACGTTCGGCAGCGCATTGACCGGCAACAGCCGATAGCCGATCAGGCCGAAGATCAGAATGCCGATCATGACCAGCAAGGTCATCACCGGCCGGCGGACAAACAGGGCCGCGATGTTCACGACGTCTGCGGCGCGCTGCTCGCGTCGATCCGCGTGCCCGGCGCGAGCCGCAGCTGACCGACTGTCACGACCTGGTCGCCCGCCTTGAGACCGCTGGCGACGACCGCCTCGTCGCCTTCCGTGCGCGCCACCTGGATCGGACGCATTTCGACCGTTTGATCCGGCCTGACGAGGAACACGTACTGCCCGCTCGGACCGTTCTGCACCGATATCGCGGGTGCCACGATGGCATCCGGCTGATCGTAGAGGGTGACTCCTACGTTGACGAACTGGCCGGGCCACATCGTCTTGTCGGTGTTCGGGAACGTCGCCTTGAGCTTGATCGTTCCGGTGGTGAGGTCAGCACTGTTGTCGACGAAGATCAGCTTGCCCGCGATCGGCGCCGGAGCATGAGGAATGTTCGCCTGGACGCGCAGATCGCCTTTAGCCTGGTGCAGGCGCACGTCGCTCAGACTGCGCTCGGGAACCGAAAACGACACGTAAATCGGCACGACCTGGTTGATCGTCACCAGCGCATTGGTATCGTTGGCCTTGACCAGATTGCCGCGCTGGATGGCGATCTTTCCGGCATAGCCGGTGATCGGCGAGTGGATCGAGCAATACTCGAGCTGCAGCCTGGCACTGGCGACGGCAGCTTCGTCGGCGCGCAGCGTAGCCGCCGCGCTCTCCCTGTTGGTCTTTACCTGACCGTAGGCATCGGGCGAGATGAAGTTCTTGTCCAGCAGATCCTTGTAACGCTTCTCCTGGTCTGCCGCCCGGTTGAGCAACGCCCGGTCACGCACCAGATTCGCTTGCACCTGCTCGAGTGCCGCGGCAAACGGACGCGGGTCGATTTCGAACAGCAACGCACCCTGGCGAACTTCATCGCCCTCGTTGAAATGCACGCTGACGATCTGCCCGTCGACCCGCGCCTTGACCGCCACGGTCGTATAGGGCTCGACGTTGCCGATCGCGTACAGACGAACGGGTATCGTCTTGACGACGACCGGGGCAACGGTGACCGGCACCGCGGGCGGCGTCTTGCGCACGGCCGCACGCGACTCCTTGTTGTATTGCACGACCAGCCCCATGGCAACCGCCACCGCCGCCAGTACGGCGACTAGCGCAAGGACCTTGTTTCGTTTCGGCATGTTGACTGTGTCTTGGCTATCGCGCCGACCGGCGTTGCGCGCTCGCGCCGCCTGTCGCCACTGATCGGCCAAGGACGCTCCGCGGGAAACGCGCATGCCAGGCAGCCATATATTGTCACGCAATTGCCCGCTGCCGGGGTGCGATCGACACATCCTGTAACAGGCCCGCCCTTCGCTCTGGCGGCGTGTAGCCGGCCGCCGGCGGGGCGTTCGCTATAATCCGGCGAGCCAAAGCGGGTGTAGCTCAATGGCAGAGCAGAAGCTTCCCAAGCTTACGACGAGGGT
>JBDTXW010000164.1:0-6336 GCA_040005975.1 Betaproteobacteria bacterium
AGGTTTCGGCGCAGCACCGCGAAGCCGGCGTGCTTGTCGAGCGTCTCCTCGTTCATGTAGAGCCGGCGATTGATTTCGATCTGCAGGCTGTGCCGACCTTCTTGCGGACGGCCGAACTTCCGCACCAGCTCGACGCCCTTGTAAGGGTCGTTGATCGCCACGTCATAGCCGATCGCGGCCAGCGTTGCGGCGACGAATGCGGTGAATTCGGGCGCGCAGGTCGTGGCGTCGCGGTCGCCGAGGACGAAATCGGCGCGCGAGCGCCCCGGATCATCGGCGCTGACATCGCCCCGTTCCGGCATCGAATGACAGTTCAGATGCCATACGGCGCCAAACGTGCGGTGCCGCTCGTCGAGCGCCGCGGCAACCGCCGCGTGATACGGTTCGTAGCAGCGCTCGATGCGCCGCCGCACCTCCACCGCGAGGAGCCGTCGCGCGTACATCGGCGCGCCGCCATGCGCCAGCCGCCAGACGAGCCCGATGCCCTGCTCGGTCTTGCGCGACGGCGTCACCGGCCCGGGCCAGGCGTCGGCGAGAAGTTCCGTGTCGATGTCGGCGACGTGCCGATTCGGATCGATGTAAGCGCGCGGGAACAGCGCCTCGATCAGCGTCGCGCCGACGTGCGGCGCCGCGGCGAACAGCTCTTCGACATAGGTGTCCTCGGCACGTCGCACCAGCGCGCGCGGCGCGGCATGGTCGAAATCGGCCGGATAGACGGTGCCGCTGTGCGGCGAATCGAGCACCAGCGGGATGGCCCCGCCCGCTTCCGCGTGGCGTCGAACGGCGTCCATCAGTGCTGGACCGGGTCGTTCAGATGACACGCCGACCATCGGCCCGAGGTGATTTCCTCGAGCTGCGGCGCGACATCGCGGCAGATCGGCATCGCGTACGGGCAGCGCGGATGAAAATGGCAGCCTGGCGGCGGGGCTAGAGGCGACGGGATCTCGCCGCGAATCGGGACGAAGGTCCGCTTTTTCGGCTCGAGCCTGCCGATTTCGAGTAGTAGCGCCTGCGTGTACGGATGATTGGGCGCGCTGAACAACTGTTGCGTCGGGCCCGATTCGACGATGCGTCCGAGGTACATGATCACCACGCGGTCGCTGAGGTGTCGCACGACGCCGAGATCGTGACTGATGAACAGATAGGTGAGGTTCAGCGCCGCGCGCAGATCCATGAACAGGTTCAGCACCTGCGCCTGTATCGACACGTCCAGCGCGGCGATCGATTCGTCGCAGACGATGAATTCCGGCTTGACTGCCAGCGCACGCGCGATGCCGATGCGCGCCCGCTGACCACCCGAGAACTGGTGCGGAAAGCGGCGCATCAGCGTCGGGTCCAGGCCGACGCGATTGAGCTGCAGGCCAACGTACTCGACCTGCTGCCGCGGCGCGATCAGGCCGTGCACGACCGGCGCTTCGCCGACGATGTCGACCACGCGCAGGCGCGGGTTGAGCGACGCATACGGATCCTGGAAGATCATCTGCATCTTGAGCTGCTGTACTCTCGTGACGGCGGCCGGCGATTCGGCCAACGCGACGCCGCGCCAACGCCGCCCGCCTGCGGTCGGCGGCAGCATGCCGACGGCGATGCGTCCAAGCGTCGACTTGCCGCAGCCCGACTCGCCGACCAGCCCCACGACTTCGCGTTCGGCTACATCCAGGTCGACGCAATCGACCGCGTGAACGACTTCGGCGTTGAGCCGCGCGCCCAGCAGGTTGGCGATGCGCGCCGGCAGGTCCAGCGGCTTGACGAAGCGCTTGGATACGCGGCGAAGCTCCAGCAAAGGCGGCGTTCCGGGCACCAGGTCGACTTCGACATCGGCGTTCATGCGCGCGGCGCCGCGACGACGCGTTCCCACATAGAGTCGAATGCGTCCTCGACGGCGCGAGCGAACCCCGCCGCGTCGAGCAAGGGCGAAGCGCGCAAGCGATCGCGCAATCCCACCCGCAGCGCCGCAAGCCGTGCCCGATCGGCCGCCAGATCGAGGGCAGCGCGCAGATACTCGTCCGGCGAGTGCGCGATCAGGTCGGCCAGGCCGGCGTTACGCAGCAGGCTCGCGCCGCTGCGCGAAAATGGCCGGTCGCCGACCAGGGTGACGACCGGCACGCCCATCCACAGCGCGTCGCAGGTCGTCGTTCCGCCGGCGCAGGGGAGACTGTCGAGCGCGATATCGGCGTGGTGGTAGCGGGCGAGATAGGTCGCGACCGGGGCCTCACCAACCTGCTCGACACGCTCGGGCGCGACGCCGAGCGCCGCGAAAGACGCCAGCACCTCGGCGCGCTGGCGGGCGTACGCCGTGGCGAGCAGCACCAAGCGCGACGCCGGCACCGCGGCCAGAATCCGTGCCCAAAGCGCCAATGCCGAGCGCGAGATCTTGGCTGGGTGATTGAGGCAGATGAACGTCACCGTCGCGGCGGTCGCGACGGGCAGCGGAGCGACTTCCGGTGCCTCGGCATAGGGCAGGTAGCACCATTGCGTCTGCGGCAGGCGCCAAAGCGCCTCGCCGCCGGCAGCCGCGTCCGGCGGATCGGTGAACGCGTCGGTCAGGCGATAATCGATCGTCGGCACACCGGTGGCGCCCAGATAGCCGAGCCAGCTGGCCTGAACCGGTGCCGGCTTGAAAAAAAAGAGCGGCAGACGATTGTGCGCCGTATGCCCATTCAGGTCGACGAGGATGTCGATCGCGTCGGCGCGGATGCGCTTCGCGAGCTCGGCATCGGAGATCCCCGCGATCGGCACGAAATGGTCGGCCAGCGCCGCGAGGCGCACGGTGATTTCATCGCCGCCGGCGTAATTCTGATAGCAGAAGATCTCGAAGCGACGACGGTCGTGCGCTGCGAGCAGCGGTTCGACGAACACGGCGACCGCGTGCCGCCGCCAATCGGACGACACATAACCGATCCTGAGGCGCCTCCCCGCGCGCGACACCGGCGCGACCAGAGGCAGCGGAGGAATGCGCGCGGCAAAGCGCTCGCCGAAAGCGCGATGCTCGGCAGCGATGCCGGCGGCGGTGGCGCGATCGGAGACGTTGAGCGCGAACAGCAGCGCGCTCCAGTTGGCGGCTCGATCCGGCGCCAGCGCGAGGGCGCGCCGGAATGCAGCGATGGCCGCATCGTTGTCGCCGATGCGAAACTGCAGCATGCCGAGGTTGCCGTGGGCCTCGGGCAGGCGCGGATCGAGCTCGATGGCTCGACCGTAGGCGGCGATCGCGGCTTCGAATTCTCCCCGCCGCGCGCGCAGATTCCCCATGCTGTTGTATGCGATCGCCGACAGAGGATAGGCCGCCAGCGCCGCCCCGATCTCCGTTTCGGCGCCTTCAAAATCGCCTTTATCCAGCAGCGCGTTGCCGAGGTCCAGCCTGGCGTCGACGAGCTTCGCATCGAGGGTCACGGCCTGCCGAAGGCTCTGCAATGCCTCGGCGCCGCGTCCGACGGCTTGCAGCGCAAGCCCGCGCAGATGGTGTGCGCGCGCGCGATGCGGATTGGCGACGATCGCGCGCTCGGCATAGTCGAGCGCAGCCGACGGATGTCCGCTGCGCAACGCCAGCAGGGCACCGAAGGTCAGCGCCGAGGCATGGTTCGGATCCAGCCGTAGCGCCTCGGCCAGGATGGCCAGCGCCTCGTCGCCGCGGCCCGCGAGCTGCGCGCCGGCGGCACGCGAGACGAGTCGATCGACCGGTCCCGGCGGTTGCGCCGCGGCGACATCCGGCTTCGTCGATCCGCCCCGCTCGCCAGGCCCGGTCATGAGATCGCCGCACTCAGCGGGTGGAAGCAGCGCAACGTGTGTCCGTGCGCATCGATCGGCGTCATCTCCGGCGTCTGTTCGCAGACGGCGGTCGCATAGGCGCAGCGCGCGCGGAACGCGCAGCCGGGACCCATTTCCAGAAGCGATGGCGTCATCCCAGGTATCTGGCGCAGGCGCCTGTGCTCCTGGGCGTAGCCGGGCACCGAGTCGAGCAGGCCGCGCGTATAAGGATGGCGCGGCGCGCCGAGCACTTCCGCCGTCGTACCCTGCTCGACGATCCGCCCGGCGTACATCACTCCGACCCGGTCGGCGAGACCGGCGATCACCGACAGATTATGCGTGATCCAGATCAACGCCGCACCGGTCTCGCGCGTGAGTCTTTGCATCTCGAACAGGATCTGACCCTGGATGGTCACGTCGAGCGCGGTCGTCGGTTCGTCGGCAATGATCAGGTCCGGGCCGTTCAGCAGCGCGATGGCAATCGCCACGCGCTGCCGCATGCCGCCCGAGAACTGATGCGGATAAGCCGCGAGCCTGGCATCGGGCGAGGCGATGCCGACCTGTACGAGAGCGGCGCGGGCGCGCGCCACGGCCGCAGCGCGCGATACGCGATCGTGGGCCAGGATCGTCTCGACCATCTGCGTTTCGATGCGCAGCACCGGGTTCAACGTCATCATCGGATCCTGGAAGATCATCGCGATCCGATTGCCGCGCAGCTGTCGCATCGCCTCGGCCGCGAGCTGCGTGAGATCGTGCTCGCGATGCATTATCCGGCCGGCGACGATGCGACCGGGCGCGTCGACGAGCCCCATGATCGAGTACCCGGTCATCGACTTGCCCGAGCCCGATTCGCCGACGAGGCCCAGCACTTCGCCGCGTGCGACGCTGAAGCTCACGTCGTCGACCGCCTTGACCACGCCCCCCTTGGTGAAGAAATGGGTGCGCAGACCTTCGACGCTCAACACCGTCTCGATCATCGCTGCAGCCTCGGATTGATGACGTCGCGCAGCTGATCGGCAACCAGATTGATGCTGACGATCGTGAGCAGCAACGCAATCCCGGGGAAGAAACTGATCCAGTACTTGCCGGACAGCAGGTACTGGTAGCCGTTGGCGATCAGGAGTCCCAGCGAGGGCTCGGTGATCGGCAGCCCCAGGCCGAGGAAAGACAGCGTCGCCTCGAGCGCGATCGCCGCGGCGACCTGCACTGTCGCGACGACGATCAGCGGAGGCAGGCAGTTCGGCAGCATGTGGCGGAACACGATGCGGGCAGGCGAAAGCGCCAGGCAGCGTGCCGCCTCGACGTATTCCTTGCGCTTCTCGACCAGCGCGGCGCTGCGCACGGTGCGCGCGTAGTATGCCCACTGCACGGTCACCAGCGCGGCGATGATCTTCAGCATGCCCTGTCCGAGCACGGCGAGCAGGATCAGCGCAATCAGGATCGCCGGAAACGAAAGCTGGATGTCGGCGATGCGCATGATCAGCGTCTCGGTCCTGCCGCCGAAATACGCAGCGGTGAGGCCGAGTGCCAGCCCGAGCGCCAGCGCGAGCATCGTGCTCGCGACGCCGACCGTCAGGCTGATGCGCAGCCCATAGAAGATCGCCGAAAGCAGGTCGCGGCCCTGGTCGTCGGTGCCCAGCCAGAAAGGTGCGCCGTTGGCGGATACGGACCCGGGCGGCAGCCGGCCGTCGACGATGTCGAGCTGCGCCAGATCGTAGGGATTCTGCGGCGAGATCAGCGGCGCCATGATCGCGATCAGCAGGATCGAGCCGAGCAGCACGAGCCCGAACACGGCGAGCCGGCTGGCGGCGAAATCCGACGCGATGCGCCGGAGCGGTGGTTGCTCCGCTGCGGTCGTCAATGCTATCCCCTGCTGTCGACCAGCCGCACCCGCGGATCGAGCGCCGAGTACAGGACGTCGACCAGCAGGTTGATCACGATGAACATGAGCACGGTGATCAGCAGGTAGGCGACGATCACCGGGCGGTCGAGGAGGTTGATCGAATCGATCAGCAGCTTGCCCATCCCCGGCCAAGCAAAGACGCTCTCGGTGACGATCGCGAAGGCAATCACCGACCCGAACTCGAGTCCGATGATCGTCACGATCGGAATCAGGATGTTACGCAGCACGTGAACGCCGATCACGCGTGCGTTGGACAGCCCCTTGGCGCGCGCGAACTTGACATAGTCCTGCAACAGCGCTTCACGCGTGCCGGCGCGAGTCAGGCGGATCAGCAATGCCAGCTTGAACAGGGCGAGGTTGGTCGCCGGGAGGATCAGGTGGCGCCAGCCCTCGAGCGAGGCGAAGCTGACCGGCACGCCGAAAAGATCCTTCGTCGGCCCGCGTCCGTTTGAAGGCAGCCACCCCAGCATCACCGAGAACACCATGATCAGCATCAGGCCGACCCAGAACGTCGGCAGCGAAAAGCCGAGAATCGAACCGGCCATGATCGAGCGGCCGGCGAACGAGTGCGGTTTCAATCCTGCCCACAGCCCGAGCGGAATGCCCAGCGCGATCGCGATCAGCATCGCGACCAATGCCAGCTCCAAGGTCGCCGGCATGCGCTCGAGGATGAGCCCGAGCGCGGGCGT
>JBDTXW010000165.1:0-6305 GCA_040005975.1 Betaproteobacteria bacterium
AGTGCGCGAAGCGCCGGCACATGCACCGGCTCCCGCCGAGAGGGGTCGTGTCGTGCGCCAGGGCGGCGGACCCGGGCCCGGGCCGGCGGAGCCCGGCGATGCCGGACCGCAGCGCGGCCGCTGATCGCAAGGCCAGACGCAGCGGAGCTTGGCGGCCTTGTCGCGGCTGCCGAGCCAAGTCGGCGGCTAGAACGGTATGTCGTCGTCCAGGTCGTCGACGTTCTTTTTGGCCGGCGCCGCGGCGCCGGATTTACCGGCACCCGAGCTGCGCTCTCGTTCCGGCGGCGGTTCGCCACCCCCGCCGCCCGCGCCGGCACGGCTGCCGAGCATCTGCATGCGATCGGCGATGATTTCGGTCGTGTACTTGTCCTGACCTTCCTTGTCCTGCCACTTGCGCGTCTGCAGCCGGCCCTCGACGTAGACCTGGCTGCCTTTTTTCAGGAATTCGCCGGCGATCTCGGCGAGCTTGCCGAAAAACGCAACGCGGTGCCACTCGGTGCGCTCCTGCTTTTCGCCGGCCTTGTCCTTCCATGTGTCGGTCGTCGCGATCGACACGTTGGTCACGGCTTCGCCGCCGGTCGTGTATCGCGTTTCCGGATCGCGGCCCAGATTGCCGACCAAGATCACCTTGTTCACCGATGCCATTTAAGCTTCTCCCCTGCGAAATGCGTCTTTCGATGGTATGCCGCGGGCAGCAACGTCGCCTCGGCACCTTCGCATCGGCCGCGCGGCCGATGCGCTCGATCGAGCGCTGCCGGACGCTCTGAGGCCGCCGGCACATCGGTATCGAACGAGCGTGCGAAAAGGAGTATATTAGCAGGTTGCCCAAGGCCTTCGCAGCGCTAGGAAACACACTCGCAACCGCATGGACTACATCCGCATCCGGGGTGCACGCACCCACAATCTCAAGAACATCAACCTCGATCTGCCGCGTCATCGGCTGATCGTCATCACTGGCCTGTCCGGCTCGGGCAAGAGCTCGCTCGCCTTCGACACGCTCTATGCCGAAGGACAGCGGCGCTATGTCGAATCGCTGTCGGCGTACGCGCGGCAATTCCTGCAGCTGATGGAAAAACCCGACGTCGACCTGATCGAAGGCCTGTCGCCGGCGATCTCGATCGAGCAGAAGGCGACCTCGCACAATCCGCGCTCGACGGTGGGCACCGTCACCGAAATTCACGACTATCTGCGGCTCCTCTATGCGCGGGTCGGCGAGCCGTACTGTCCGAACCATCCGGAGCAGAAACTTTCGTCGATGACGATCTCGCAGATGGTCGATGCGGTGCTGATGCTGCCGGACGAGACGCGGCTGATGATCCTCGCGCCGGCGGTCGTCAATCGCAAGGGTGAGCAGGCCGAGCTTTTCGGCGAGCTTCGCGCCAAGGGTTTCGTCCGCGTCCGCGTCGACGGCAAGGTCTACGAGATCGACGGCGTGCCGAAGCTGACCAAGAACACCAAGCACACGGTCGAGGTCGTCGTCGATCGCCTGCGCGTGCGGGTGGACCTGAAGCAGCGCATCGCCGAATCGTTCGAGACGGCGCTGCGCAACGGCGACGGGCGCGCGATCGCCGTCGAGATGGACTCCAACGTGGAGCACCTGTATTCGGCGAAGTTCGCCTGCCCGATCTGCAACTATTCGCTGGAGGAGCTCGAGCCGCGACTTTTCTCGTTCAACAATCCGATGGGCGCCTGTCCGCGCTGCGACGGCCTGGGCGCGATCAGCTTCTTCGATCCGAAGCGGGTGGTCGCGTTTCCGCAGCTCTCGCTCGCTTCGGGGGCGATCAAGGGCTGGGACCGCCGCAACCAGTTCTATTTCCAGATGCTGCAGAGCCTGGGCAAGCACTACGGCTTCGATCTGGACAAGCCGTTCGACAAGCTGCCCGAGCGCGTCCAGCAGATGATCCTGTACGGCAGCGACAAGGAAAAGATTGCTTTCCAGTATCTCTCGGACCGCGGCAAGACGGTAGTGCGCGAGCACGCGTTCGAGGGCATCATCCCGAACCTCGAGCGCCGCTATCGCGAGACCGACTCGGTCATGGTGCGCGAGGAGCTCGCCAAGTATCTCAATTCGAAGCCGTGTCCCGAGTGCGAAGGGACGCGGCTCCGGCGCGAGGCGCGGCATGTCAAGGTCGGCCCGCCCGGCGACGAGCGCGCGATCTACGAGATCAGCAACCGCCCGCTGAAGGAAGCCGGCGAGTTCTTCCGCAAGCTGAAGCTCGAGGGCCAGCGGCAGGCGATCGCCGACAAGATCGTCAAGGAGATCATCAGCCGGCTGCAGTTCCTGAACAACGTCGGGCTCGACTACCTTTCGCTCGACCGCTCGGCCGAGACGCTGTCGGGCGGCGAGGCGCAGCGCATCCGGCTCGCCTCGCAGATCGGCTCGGGACTGACCGGCGTCATGTACGTGCTCGACGAGCCCTCGATCGGGCTGCACCAGCGCGATAACGACCGGCTGCTCACGACGCTCAAGCACCTGCGCGATCTCGGCAACAGCGTGATCGTCGTCGAGCACGACACCGAAGCGATCCTGTCCGCCGATCACGTCGTCGACATGGGTCCGGGCGCCGGCGAGCACGGCGGCCAGATCGTCGCGCAGGGCACGCCGGAAGAGATCCGGCGCGCGGCGCATTCGCTGACCGGACAATACCTGGCAGGGCACCGGCAGATTCCGATACCGGCGCAGCGCCACAAGGCGGACCTGAAGCGCGCGCTGACGATCACCGGTGCGACGGGCAACAACCTGAAGGAGATCACGCTGACCTTGCCGGTGGGCGTTTTTGTCTGCGTGACCGGCGTTTCGGGTTCGGGCAAGTCGACGCTGATCAACGACACGCTGTATAACGCCGTCGCGCGGCACCTGTACGGCAGCACTGCCGAGCCGGCGCCCTACGCCGAAATGCACGGCATCGAGCACTACGACAAGGTCATCAGCGTCGATCAGAGCCCGATCGGCCGCACGCCGCGGTCGAACCCGGCCACCTACACCGGCCTGTTCACGCCGATCCGCGAGCTGTTCGCGCAGGTGAAGGAAGCGCGCGAGCGCGGCTACGGCCCGGGGCGCTTTTCGTTCAACGTCAAGGGCGGTCGCTGCGAAGCCTGCCAGGGCGACGGTCTGATCAAGGTCGAGATGCATTTTCTGCCCGACGTCTACGTTCCGTGCGATGTCTGCCACGGACAGCGCTACAACCGCGAGACGCTCGAGATCCAGTACAAAGGCAGGAACATCCACGACGTGCTGTCGATGACCGTCGAACAGGCGCATGCGTTTTTCGAGCCGGTGCCGGTGGTGGCACGCAAGCTCTCGACCTTGCTCGACGTGGGCCTGGGCTACATCACGCTGGGGCAGTCGGCGACGACGCTGTCCGGCGGCGAGGCGCAGCGCGTCAAGCTGGCGCTGGAACTGTCGAAGCGGGATACCGGTCGGACACTGTACATACTCGACGAGCCGACGACCGGCCTGCATTTTCACGACATCGAAATGCTGCTGACGGTGCTGCACCGCTTGCGCGACCACGGCAACACCGTCGTCGTCATCGAGCACAACCTGGACGTCATCAAGACCGCCGACTGGGTGATCGATCTCGGCCCGGAAGGTGGCGCAGGAGGTGGGCGCATCATTGCCGAGGGTGCGCCGGAGCAGGTGGCCAGCACGCCGGGCAGCTACACCGGGAATTATCTGAAGCCGGTGCTCGAGCGGCATGCGGGCCGCAAGGGCGCCGGCGCCGAGCCGGCACGCAACGGACGCGGCAAAAAGGCCGCGGCGGATCTGCTGGGATAGGACATATCGGGCGCCGGAGAGCGGGCGAAGCGGCGGGTGTAAGGCTTGCGCCAGCGCTATTGCATGGCTTGAACAGGAGGAGCGATGGAACGTGTCTGGAAGAGGCTTGTTGCCTCAGTTGCCTTAGTCGCCGCCGGCATTTTCGGCGTCACGGGGATATGCGTGGCCGCGCAAGGCGACCGCTGGACTTACTCGGGTGCGACTGGGCCGGCGAAGTGGAGCAAGCTGGAGAAGGATTTCGCCACCTGCGCGCAGGGCCAGGCCCAGTCGCCGATCGACATCCCGGACGCCGAGGCGAGAAAAGGCGACTTGTCGCCGCTGTTGTTCGACTACAAGCCCTCGCCGCTGCGGATCATCGACAATGGGCACACGCTGCAGATCAACTACGGGCCAGGCAGCACGATTTCGGTCGAGGGCAAGCGCTACGAGCTGGTCGAGTTCCACTTCCACAAGCCGAGCGAGCAAAAGATCAGTGGCAAGGGCCACGACATGGAGGCGCAGCTCGTGCACCGGAGCAAGGACGGCAAGCTCGCGGTCGTCGCGGTCTTGCTCGACGAAGGCAAGGACAATGCGCTGATCAAGACGCTTTGGAGCAATCTGCCGCAGACCAGGGATAAGGAAAACGTCGTCGACAAGGTGAAGATCAACGCGCTCGCGCTGCTGCCGCGCGACAAAGCCTATTACACGTTCGCCGGGTCGCTGACGGTCCCGCCCTGCACCGAGGACGTGAAATGGTTCGTGCTGAAGACGCCGACGCAGATCTCGGCCGACGAGATCGCCCGTTTCGGCAGATCGTATCCGATGAACGCCCGCCCGGTGCAGGACCTCAACGCCCGGGACGTCAAGGCCACGCGCTAGGCGTCGCGCGCGTTGCGGCACAAACGAAAAGCGCGGCACCGACTTTAGGTCGGGCCGCGCTTTTACTTTGGCATCGTTATTACTGAATAGTGATTTGCTTGCTGTTGACCTTGGCCACTTTCGGCAAGGTCAGTTGCAGCACGCCGTCGACATGTGTCGCCTGCGCGCCGTTGGCGTCGACCGGCTCGGGCAGGCGGATCCCGCGCGAGAGCTTGCCGAAGCTGCGCTCCTGCCAAAGCGTCTTGCCGTTGGCGTCGATTTCCTGGCTGAACGAGGCGCCGATCGTGACGTTGCGGTCTTCGACGTTCACCTCGATCTTGTCCTTCGGGATACCGGGCAGTTCGGCCTTGACGATATAGGCTTCCGGGGTCTCGACGACGTCGAGCGCAATGCTGCGGCTGGCACCGGTCGCATCGCCGTTGGCCAGCACCGCGCCGAACGCGCGGTCGAACACGCGATCCAGCGGGTCGAAATAGCGAATCAGGTTGCTCATTTGCTTCTCTCCAATTAGGTTTTCCGCGGCAGCGGGAAAGGCTTCAGGCCGCGTACGACCGGTAGATGGCGGCCGGCGGCGAAAATTCAAGGGGTATCGTGCGCGTCCGGCGGTGGCCTGTCGGGCGCCTGCGCCGTCGCGGCGCCGGGGGCCGGCGGCGCATAGGCGGTGATCGCCGCGAGGATTCCCTGCAGCAGCGCGCGCGGCGCCGGCGGACAGCCGGGAATCGCGACGTCGACCGGAATCACGCTCGCCACGCCGCCCAGGCTCGCGTAGCTCTGACCGAAGATTCCGCCCGAGCAGCCGCAGTCGCCGACCGCGACGACCAGCTTAGGCTCCGGCGTCGCGTCGTAGGTGCGCTTGAGCGCAATCGCCATGTGCTTCGATACGGGCCCGGTGACCAGAAGCATGTCGGCATGCCGAGGGCTTGCCACGAAGCGTATGCCGATGCCCTCGAGGTTGTAGTAGGGATTGGCCAGCGCTTGGATCTCCAGTTCGCAGCCGTTGCACGAGCCGGCATCGACATGGCGTATCGTCAGCGCCCGACCCAGCGTGGTGAGGATCGCCTTCTGCAGTCGGGCGATGACGACCATTTCCTCGGCCGGCGGTGGTGGTGGCTCGGTTTTGATTCGGGTCCGGGCGATCTGGTGCAGGATGTGCAGCATCGATGGTTTCCTGTGCTACAGGTCGTGTCCGCTGTAGGAAAGGTTGAACGATTTGTTGATCAGCGGGAAGTCGGGGACCATGTTGCCGATCACCGCATGCTCGAGCACCGGCCAGTTCTGCCACGACGGATCGTGCGGATGGCAGCGGCGGATCGAGCCGCCGGAACCGCTCTCCAGCGCGATGTAGACCGGCCCACGCCAGCCCTCGGCAGCGCCAATCGCCAGTCGCGAGGCCGGCGCTTCGGGCACCGCGGCCGCGATGTCGCCATCGGGCATCGCCGCGAGCATCGCGCCGAGGAGTCGCAGCGATTCGAAGGTTTCGTCGAACCGCACGGCGACCCGCGCGGCGACGTCGCCATCGGCCTGGGTCGCCCGCCGCACGCCGAGCGTATCGTACGGCGCCCAGGCGAAATCGCAGCGCAGGTCGTCCAGCAGCCCGCTGGCGCCGGCGGCGAGGCCGGTCAGGCCGAGCCGCGCCGCGAGCTCGCGCCTGACCCGCCCGCAGCCGCGA
>JBDTXW010000166.1:0-6300 GCA_040005975.1 Betaproteobacteria bacterium
GCCAAGGACAAGCTGAAGCAGAGCGGCATGGCGCTTTCCGGCGGCCAGCAGCAGCGGTTGTGCATCGCGCGCGCGGTCGCCGTAAGGCCCGAGATTCTGCTGCTCGACGAGCCGACGTCCGCGCTGGATCCGATCTCGACCGCCAAGATCGAGGAGCTTTTGAGCGAGCTCAAGACCGACTATACGATCGTGATCGTCACGCACAACATGCAACAGGCCGCGCGCGTCTCGGATTACACTGCATACATGTACCTGGGCGAGCTGATCGAGTTCGGCGCGACCGACGAGATATTCCTGAAGCCGAAACGCAAGGAAACCGAGGATTACATCACCGGCCGGTTTGGCTGACGGGCCGCACTGCGAGAGCGAGGCAACGGGCGATGAGCGATCACACGCACAAGCAATTCGACGCCGAGATGGAGGAAATACGCTCGGGCGTACTGGCGATGGGCGGACTGGTCGAGACGCAGCTCACGCGCGCCATCGATGCGCTCAAGCATCCCGATGTCGACTTGATCGCCCTGGTCGCTACCGACGAGCAAGCGATCAACCGGATGCAGGTGGTCATCGACCAGCAATGCAGCCAGATCATCGCCAAACGCCAGCCGGCGGCGATCGACCTGAGGATGGTCCTGACGGTGGTGAAAATCGTCAACGAGCTGGAGCGGATTGGCGACGAGATAAAGAAGATCGCTTACAAGGCGCAGCAGATGCAGCGGCCGGAACGCTTGTCGAATGTCCGCTTTCACGAGATCACGCGAGCCGCCGGGCTTGCCGAAGGGAACCTGCGGCTCGCGCTCGATGCGTTCGCCCGGCTCGACGTCAACGCAGCTGCGCAGGTAATCAGCGACGACGAGGCAATCGATTCCGCGTTCCTGTCGATCCTGCGCCAGTTGATCAGCTACATGATGGAGGACCCGCGCACGATTTCTCCGGCGCTCGAGATTGTATTCATCGCCAAATCGATCGAGCGCATCGGCGACCACGCAAAGAACGTGGCCGAAAATGTCGTTCATGTCGTCAAGGGCAAGGATGTCCGCCACGCGACCGCCGAGCAGATCCGCGCCGAGGTGGCAGAATGAGCCGATGGCCGCGAGGCGTGTGAGCACCTCGATTCTGGTCGTCGAGGACGAGCCGGCGATCCAGGAGCTTCTGCGCCTGAGCCTTGGCGATGCGGGTTTCGCCGTTCACGCGGTCGCCGATGCCGAAAGTGCGCAGGCGGAGATCCGGCGCGCGTTGCCCGACCTGATCCTGCTCGACTGGATGCTTCCGGGCCAGTCGGGACTGGCCCTGGCGCGTACGCTGCGCGGTGACGCGCGCACGCGCGACCTGCCGATCATCATGCTGACCGCGCGCGGCGACGAAACGGACAGGATCGCCGGCCTCGAGGCCTGGGTCGACGACTACGTGACCAAGCCGTTTTCGCCACGCGAGCTGCAGGCGCGAATCAAATCGGTGCTGCGGCGCCGCGCGCCCGAAGCCGCGCACGAAATGCTCTCGATCGGCGCGTTGCAGCTCGACCCGGCCGCGCATCGCGTCACGGCCGCCGGCGCGGCGGTCGACCTCGGGCCCACCGAATTTCGTCTGCTCAAGTTCCTGATGGCGCGTCCGGACCGCGTGCATACCCGCACACAGCTTCTCGATCATGTCTGGGGCGATCACGTGTACATCGAGGAGCGCACCGTCGATGTCCACATTCGCCGGCTGCGCCTCGCGCTCGAGCCGCACGGGCAGGAGCACATGATCGAAACCGTGCGCGGCACCGGATACCGGCTTGCGGCGGACAAGCGTTCATAGTCGGATCGCTGACTGCGGTGGTCGGCATGCCTTCCCGCGCCGCCCGCGCCGATGAGCCCGGTCTGGTTGGGCGGCGTCGCCGCCGCCGCGCTGGTCGCTCTGGCCGCCCTGGTAGCCGCGCTGGCCGGAGGCGCAGCCGCGGCCTTTGTTGTGCTTGCCGTCGGTGCCGCTCTGATCATCGGGTGGCATCTCTACCAGCTCGATCGCCTGCTGCGATGGGCGTCGGGCCCGATCGATGCGCAGGTCCCGGAAGGCCGAGGCGCGTGGGGCCGGGCCTTTACCGCGCTCTACCGCAGGATGCGCCTGCGTTCGGCTCGGCAACGCGACTTGAGGCTCGCACTCGATCGGTTCGAAAGTGGTGCCGAGGCGATGCCCGAGGGCGTTGTCGTGCTCGACGGCAATAACCGCATCGAGTGGGCGAATGCCCGCGCCGGGCGACATCTCGGTATCGACGCCAGGAAGGACCGCGGAGCGCCCATTGTCAATCTCGTGCGCCAGCCGGCTTTCGTGCAGTACCTGGCAGGCCGCGAGACCGGCGAGCCACTCGTCATGCAGTCGGCGCGCGAATCCGCCCTGACCTTGTCGTTGCAAATCGTGCCGTTCGGCGTCGAGGAAAAGCTGCTGATGAGCCGCGACATCACGCGGCTGGAGGCTGTGGCGCGTGTCCGCCGTGATTTCATCGCCAACGTCTCGCACGAGCTCAAGACGCCGTTGACCGTGCTGTCAGGCTTCATCGAGACGCTGGCCGACGTGCCGCTGGACGAGGCGCAGCGCAGGCGCTGTCTCGCGTTGATGAACGACCAGGCGCAAAGCATGCAGCGCCTGGTCAACGATTTGCTGACCCTGTCGACGCTGGAAAGCGAGGAGAGCCCGCTGCGCGAAGCCGAGTTCGCGATCGTCCCGTTGCTGCTTGCGCTTTCGGCGGACGCCAAGGCCTTGTCGGCGGGCAGGCACGAAATCGTGTTGACGATCAACAATGCGGCAACGGTCCGCGGCAGCCGCGACGAGCTGGCGAGCGCATTCGGCAATCTGATCAGCAATGCGGTGCGCTATACGCCGGATGGCGGGCGCATAGCGCTCGACTGGCGCGTGAACGTGGACGGCGGTGAATTCAGCGTCGCCGACACCGGGATCGGCATCGCCGCCGACGACATTCTCCGGCTGACCGAGCGCTTCTATCGCGTCGATCATAGCCGTTCGCGCGTCACCGGCGGCACCGGCCTCGGGCTCGCCATCGTCAAGCATGTACTGATGCGCCATCAAGGCGAGCTGCGTATCGAAAGCGTGCCCGAGCGCGGCAGCCGCTTCACCGCAAGGCTGCCCGTCCGCCGCGTCGCGGCCGAAGCGGGCGAACCGCCTGCGCCGGCGGCCGAAGGCGCCGCCGAATCCTCTACCAGTACCGCATCGCCGCGCTGAAGAGGCTTTTCAGGTCGTCGCGCGAGACATCTTTCGGCGCGTTGCGAATCACGCGGTATTGCGGCTCGGCGCCGGTGGCCAGCGCCTCGACGTCGGCGGCACCGAAACCCAGCGCAGCCAGGCCGTTCGGCATGCCGGCGGCGCGCATCAGCTCGACGACGCGGCCGGCGAGCGCTTCGCCGGCGTCGGCGAGGCCAGCGTCTCGCGCATCGGCGCCGAGGCAGCTCGCAGCGTGCAGATGCCGCTCGGGGCACGACGGCGCCGTGTATCGCCAGACCGACGGATTGTTGAGCACGACCGCCATGCCGTGCGGGACCAGCGTCTTGCCCGGCGGGTAACCGGCAACGTGGAAGTCGCGCGCGAGCCCCGAGACGGCGTACGACAATCCATGCGGCAGGTGGCAGCCCGCGGCGTTGAAGGCGATGCCGGCCTGCATTGCCGCGTACATCATCTCGGTGCGCGCTTCGATGTCGCTCTCGTCGGCGACCGCGCGCACCAGGAATTTCCCGACCGAGCGCAGCGCCTCGGAGGCCAGCCCGTCGGAGAACGGATTGGCGCCCTGCGACACCGGCCGGCTCGCGCCGCGCGCAGGGTTCAGGCGCCGTGGCCACGCACGCGCGGTCAGCGATTCCAGCGCATGGCTCATGCAGTCGAAGCCGCTGGACGCAACGACTTTTTGCGGCAGCGTCAAGGTCACGTTCGGATCGATCAGCGCGACCGTCGGAAGCAGGCGGCGTGAAATGATGCCGGTCTTGGCGTTGATGTCGGTCAGGTTGAAAATCGAGATGCCGGTCATCTCGGATCCGGTTCCCGACGTGGTCGGACAGGCGATATGCGGGTGGAGCGCGCCCGGCACGCGCTGCCCGGCACCGATGGGCGCGTTGACGTAAGTCATGAATTCGGCCGGATATGTGGCGTACAGATTCGCCGCCTTGCAGGTGTCGATCACCGATCCACCGCCGACCGAAACATAGCCGTCGAAGCGGCCTTCAGCGGCAAACCGTGATGCGGCCAGGAACGACGCCGTCGTCGGCTCGATCGTCACCTCTCCGTAGACCGCCACGTCGATCTGCGCCGCGCGGAGCGCCGCCAGCACCGTCGCCAGGTGCTCGGAGCTCTTCAATGTGCGATCGGTGAACAGCGCGACCCGCTTGAGTCCGAGGTCCTGCGCATGCGCGCCGGCTTCGGCCAGACAGCCGGCGCCGAAAGTGAACGTCGGCATGCCGACGGTGAACGCCTTGTCGCTATCCCCGGTCAGCGCGAAATCGGCGTGGCAGCAGCTCATCGAATCTCCTTGGGCGGATCGGACGAGGCTCCGGCATCGCGAAGGATCATATCGGCCGCCTTTTCGGCGATCATGATGACCGGTATGTTGGTGTTGCCCGACGTCAATGTCGGCATGATGCTGCAATCGACCACGCGCAGGCCAGCGAGCCCGTGCACACGCAATTCGCCGTCGACCACCGCGCGTGGATCGCGTGCAGTATCGCCCATCTTGCAGGTGCCGCTGGGATGGAAGATCGTTCCGCCGGTGTCCTTCGCGAACTCCAGCAGCTCATGGTCGGTGCGCGCCGCCGGGCCGGGGCGGTATTCGGTCTTGACGTACGGGGCGAGGGCGCCGGTCGCCGCGAGCCGGCGCGCGAGGCGGATCCCGGCAACCAGCGTGTCCCGGTCTTCCGGCGTCGACAGGTAATTCGGCTGCATCGCCGGAGGACTCGTCGGGTCGGCGGAACGTATGCGCACCGAGCCGCGCGATTGCGGCCGCAACTGGCAGACCGACATCGTGAAACCGGAGAATTCATGCGTCGGCGAGCCGGCCATGTCGGAGGACAGCGTCGCAATATGGAATTGCACGTCCGGCGTCGTTGCGCCGGGACACGCGCGCGCAAAAATTCCGCCCTGATTGATGCCGACGGCCATCGGGCCGTCGCGCGTGAACAGGTAGTCGACGCCCATCCCTATCGTGCGCCAGAGGCTCGCGAGGTCGTCATTGGTCGTAATCGGCCGCGTGCATTCGTAGATGACGCGCGCCTGCAGGTGGTCCTGCAGGTTTTCGCCGACGCCGGCGAGCTCGTGCACGACCGGGATGCTGAAGCTCTTCAGCAGTTCGCCGGGCCCGACGCCGGACAGTTGCAGCAGCTGCGGGCTTTGCAGCGCGCCGGCGCAGAGCAGCACTTCGCGCCGCGCGCGCACGGTGAGTGTGGCGCCGCGCCGACGATAGCCGACGCCGGCGGCACGTCGCCTGTCGAACGCGATCCGGGTGACGTATGCGCCGGTTTCGACGCGCAGGTTCGGCCGCCGCCGAACCGGCCGGAGGTACGCCGCCGCGGCGCTGCAGCGCCAGCCGCGCCGGGTCGACAGATGATAGTAGCCGGCGCCTTCCTGCACCGCGCCGTTGAAGTCGTCGTTGCGGGCGATGCCGAGTTCGCCCGCGCCGGCGATGACCGCGTCGATCAGCTCGTGCCTGCGCCGGATCGGCGAGCACCACACTGGCCCGTCCCGCCCGTGGTAGGCGGGGTCGCCGTCGACCGCATGCTCGAGCCGCTTGAAATAGGGAAGCACCTCGTCGTAACTCCATCCGGTATTGCCCGTCGCGGCCCAGTGATCGTAATCCTCGCGCTGGCCGCGAACTGAGATCAGGCCGTTGATCGAGCTGGAGCCGCCGAGCGTCTTGCCGCGCGGCCAGTAGATCTTGCGTTCGTTCATGCCGGGATCGGGCTCGGTATAAAAGCACCAGTTGAAGCGCGGGTTGAACATCGTCTTGGCGTACCCGATCGGGACATGGATCCAGGGGTAAGTGTCCGCCGGCCCTGCCTCGAGCAGCAGCACCGAGTGGTGGCCGTCGGCGGACAGGCGGTTGGCCAGCACGCAGCCGGCCGATCCCGCGCCGACGATCACATAGTCGTAGTCCACCGATCGGATTCTACTCAAGCACGGCGACGCGAGCACCGCTCCCGGGCGCAGCAATCCGGGCAAAACGACCGCTGGTTTGACACTTGGGAATGGAAATTGCTAAACTATGCGGTTTCCCGGTTTCGACGGAGGGGTTCCCGAGCGGTCAAAGGGAGCAGACTGTAAATCTGCCGG
>JBDTXW010000167.1:0-6291 GCA_040005975.1 Betaproteobacteria bacterium
GAAGCGCAGGTACGAATTCGACACCGAGCAGATGTTGCCGATGTCGGTCGACACCATCGCGTCGTCCGGCATTGCCTTTTCCAGCTCGCGCAGCATCTGCCGGGGATGCATCGCCGACGAGCCCTTCGCAACCTCGAGCGACCAGCGATCCTTCTCGTGCGACCACTGCTCGAGCTCGGATTCCCAGGCCGAACGCTGGGCGCTGACTTCCTCGTGACGCCGCTTGCGGTTGTCGTGGCAGGCGAGCGACCGGCCGGAAAGACGCGCGATCAGCGCCCGCGCGGCAGCCTTTGCATCGCCGCAGATGCCCACCGAGATCGGCTTGACCAGGCCGAGCATCCTTGGATCGGCGTCGATCTGGATGACCTTCGCCTCGCCCGGCCAGTAGTCGAGCCCATGCTGCGGCAGCGTGCCGAACGGACCGAGGCGCGTTCCCAGCGCCAGCACGACGTCGGCGCGGGCGAGGAGCTTCATCGCCGCCTTCGAGCCCTGGTAGCCGAGCGGCCCGCACCACAACGGATGATCGGCGGGGAACGAGTCGTTGTGTAAATAGCTGCTGGCGACCGGCGCGGCCAGCAACTCGGCGAGCGCGATCGCTTCAGCCTGTCCGTCCGACATGACGACGCCGCCGCCGCAGATGAGCACCGGGAATTTCGCCTCGGCAAGCAGCGCCGCCGCATCGTCCAGGCTCTGCTCGCCGCCGGCGCCGCGCTCGATCGCCAGCGGACGCGGGATCTCGCATTCGATGTCGCCGTAGAAATAATCGCGCGGAATGTTGAGCTGTGTCGGGCCCAGCTCGAGCAGCGCGCGATCGAACGCGCGCGAGGTGAGCTCCGCCATCCGCGCCCTGTTGTTCACATGCGCTTGGTACTTGGTGATCTTCGAGAAAATCGGCAGTTGCTCGGTTTCCTGGAAACCGCCCAAGCCCAGCGTCATCGAGCCGGTCTCTGGCGTGACGACGACGACCGGCGAATGCGCCCAGTAGGCGGCTGCGACCGCGGTCACGAAATTGGTGATGCCCGGACCGTTCTGCCCGATGCAAACGCCATGCCGCCCGGAAACACGAGAGTAGCCGTCGGCCATATGCCCGGCGCCCTGCTCGTGCGCGACCGAGATGAAGCGGATGCCCGCCAGCGGAAACAGGTCGAGCGCGTCCATGTACGCCGAGCCGACGATGCCGAAGACGTCGGTCACGCCATGCGCGACCAGCGTTTCGACGAATGCCTCGGACGGCGTCATTTTCTGCCGGCCGCGCACCGCGTTGCGCACCGGCAGCATGCCGGCATCGGTCACCGAGTTCATCGCCGTTCCTCCATCCCGACTGCCGTCACGCCAGCGCGGCCAGCGGTTCCGTGTACGGGTACCCGAGCGCCTCGGCCACCGGCTGGCAGGTCACCTTGCCGAAGGCGACGTTGAGCCCGTTGCGCAAGTGCGGATCGTCCGCGAGCGCGCTGCGGTAGCCCTTGTCGGCCAGCGCCAGGACGAAGGGCAAAGTCGCGTTGTTCAGAGCGAACGTCGACGTGCGCGGGACGCCTCCGGGCATGTTGGCCACGCAATAGTGGATCACGCCGTCGACGACATAGGTCGGATCGGCATGCGTCGTCGGGCGCGACGTCTCGAAGCAGCCGCCCTGGTCGATCGCCACGTCGACGATGACCGAGCCCTTCTTCATTTGCTTCACCAGCGCGGCCGACACCAGCTTCGGTGCCGACGCGCCGGGAATCAGCACGCCGCCGACGACGAGGTCGGCGCTGGTCACGTGGCGCTCGATCGCATCGTGCGTCGAGAACACCGTGTTCAGGGGCCGGCCGAACTGGCGCCACAGCGCGCGCAGCACGTCGGTGCTGCGGTCGAGCACCCAGACTTCCGCGCCCATGCCGAGCGCGATATGGCACGCATGCGAGCCGACCACGCCACCACCGAGGATCACGACCTTGGCCGGATCGACGCCGGGAACGCCGCCGAGCAGCACGCCCAAACCCCCGTGCGCCTTTTCGAGAAAATACGCGCCGGCCTGGATCGACATGCGTCCGGCGACCTCCGACATCGGCGCCAGCAACGGCAGCCCGCCGGTGCGCGAGGTCACGGTCTCGTAGGCAATGCAGACAGCGCCGCTGTCAATCAGGTCGGCCGCCTGCTCGGGATCGGGGGCGAGGTGCAGGTAGGTGAACAGCAGCTGGCCGCGCTTGAGCATGCTGCGCTCGACGGCTTGCGGCTCCTTGACCTTGACGATGATGTCGCCGCGGCTGAATACCTCCGCCGCCGTTGCGGCGATCGTCGCGCCCGCGCGGTGGTAGGCGTCGTCGTCCATGCCAATGCCCTGCCCGGCACGCGTCTCGACAATCACCTCGTGCCCGTGCGTGCGCGCCTCGCGCACACTCTCCGGCGTGAGGCCGACGCGGTGCTCGAGTACCTTGATCTCCTTGGGAACGCCGATGTGCATCGTGGGATGCGTGCCTTGCTCGAGCGCGACGATTCGACGACTGCGCGGTGCGCCGCCGCTGCATTACGCCAGCCCGCAAGCTGGCGTAGAATCCTAACACAGCGGCAACGGGACGACGGGCATTGCCGTGGTGCCGGCTTCGCCGGCGACGAGGAGAAACACATGGAGCATGCCGAATCCAATCTGCGCGACCAGCCGGCGCTCACGCACGTCTCGCTGGACGAGTACTGGATGCCGTTCACGCCGAACCGTGAATTCAAGTCCGATCCAAGGATCGTGGTCCGTGCCGAGGGCATGTACTACTGGAGCGACCGCGGGCAAAAGATCATCGACGCCAGTTCGGGGCTGTTCTGCTGCGCGGCGGGGCATGGGCGCAAGGAGATCGCCGACGCCGTCGGCAACCAGCTGCGCGAGCTGGATTTCATTGCGCCGTTCCTGCGCGGCCACATCAAATCGTTCGAGCTCGCGGCGCGCGTCGCCGAGCTCACGCCGGGCGACTTGAACCGCATCTTCTTCGTCAATTCGGGTTCGGAAGCGGTCGACACCGCGATGAAGGTCGCGCTCGCCTATCACCAGGCGCGCGGCCAGGGCGGTCGCAACATGTTCGTCTCGCGCGAACGCGCCTATCACGGCGTCAATTTCGGCGGCGTGTCGCTGGCCGGCATGGTGAACAACCGCCGTCGTTTCGGCCCGACCTTGCCGGGCGTCGTGCACATGCGCCACACGCATCTGAAGGAAAATTATTTTGTTCGCGGCGAAGGAACGCACGGCGCCGAGCTGGCCGACGATCTGGTGCGCTTCGTCAACCTTCATGGCGCCGAGAATATCGCCGCGTGCTTCGTCGAGCCAATCGCCGGGTCGACCGGCGTGCTGGTCCCGCCGAAGGGTTACCTGAAGCGCCTGCGCGAGATCTGCGATGCGCACGGCATCCTTCTGGTGTTCGATGAAGTGATTTGCGGCTTCGGACGCACGGGCAAGGCCTTTGCCGCGCAAAGCTTCGGCGTGACGCCCGACCTGATGACGATGGCGAAAGGCCTCACCAACGGTGCGCAGCCGATGGGCGCCGTGGCGATCAGCGAGCGCGTGCATGACACGATCATCGGTGCCGCGGCCGAAGGGGCGATCGAATTTTTCCATGGCTACACCTATTCGGCGCACCCGGCGCCCTGCGCGGCCGGCCTGGCGACGCTGGACATCTATCGGAAGGAAGGCTTGTTCGAGCGCGGCGCCGAGTTGTCGCCGTACTTCCTGGACGGCATCTGGTCGTTGAAAGACCTGGCCGGGGTCGCCGACCTGCGCGGCTACGGCATGCTGGCCGCGATCGACGTTCATCCCGACGGCGCGCCGGGAAAGCGCGGGAACCTGCTGCAGAAGAAGCTTTTCGACAACGGCCTGCATTTGAAAACGACCGGCGATTGCGCGATTATCGCGCCGCCGCTTATCGCCGACCGGAAGGATGTCGACCACATCGTCGACTGTTTGCGCAAGACGCTGGCGACGGTCTGACCAGCGGGCAGGCTTCTACATCGAAGGGGACACGGAGGAAACATGAAACGTTGGATGGCTGGACTCTTGTTCGCGGCGGCCGCGGCCGTAGCGCTACCGGTAATGGCGCAGAAAACGGTCACTTTTGCCTATCAGGACATGATGAATCCATGGCGCTGGGTGCAGCAGAGTCAGGAGATCGAAAAGGCCACCGGCTTCAAGATCAACTGGCGCCAGTTCGGCGGCGGCGGAGACGTAATCCGCGCGATGGCATCCGGGGACGTGGAGCTCGGCGAAGTCGGGTCGACCGGCATCGCAACGGCGATCAGTCAGGGTATGGACGTCGAGCTCTTCTGGATCCTTGAGGACATCGCCGCGGCGGAGGCGCTGGTCGCGCGCAACGGCAGCGGCATCAACACCGTCGCCGACTTGAAGGGCAAGAAGATCGGCACCCCGTTCGTCTCGACCTCGCACTTCCAGCTGCTCTACGCGATGCAGAAGGCCGGTCTCAAGGCGGCTGACGCGCAGGTGCTCAACATGCGGCCGCCGGAGATCGCCGCGGCGTGGGAGCGCGGCGACATCGACGCGACGTTCATCTGGGACCCGGTGCTGACCAACGTCAAGAAGAACGGCAAGGTGCTGACGACCTCGGGCGACATCTGCAAGAACGGCGCCTGCACGTTCGACGGTCTGATCGTCACGCGCAAGTTCGCCAAGGCAAATCCGCAGTTCATGGTGGCGCTGGTCAGGGCGGTCGCCAAGGCCGACGCCGACTATCGCGCCAACGCCAAGACCTGGACCGGCGATCCGGCCAAGGTCGCGGCCGTGGCCAAATGGTCGGGCGGCAAGCCCGAGGACGTCGCGGCATCGATGGCCTTGTACGGCTTCCCCAGCCTGAAGGACCAGGCGTCGCCGGCCTGGCTCGGCGGCGGCGCCAACGGCGCGGCGTCCAAGGCGCTGACGCAGCAAGCCAATTTCCTCAAGGAGCAGGGCCGGCTGACGACGGTCGCGCCGGACTACAGCAAGAACGTGACCGTCGAGTGGGTGACCAAGGCGATGTAACCGCGTAACGGTCAAGCGTCAGAACACGGCGGCGCCTGATGTGCCGCCGTTTTTCTGCCAAGACCGACGACCCGCCGCGTATCGGGCCCCAAGTTGCGCTGACTTCAAACGGGAATCCTTTGCCCACGCTCGATATCCGCAATCTGGGGGTCCGTTACGCGACCAAGAACGGCACGGTCGACGCTCTGGCCGGCGTGAACCTCTCGATGCGCGAAGGCGAATTCCTTGTTGCCATCGGCGCATCGGGTTGCGGCAAGACGACGCTCTTGTCCTGCATCGCCGGCTTCCTGCCGCCGACTGAAGGCACGATCGAGCTCGACGGCAAGCCGGTGACCGCACCCGGCGCCGACCGCGGCGTCGTGTTCCAGAAGCACGCGTTGATGCCGTGGCTCGACGTCGCCGAGAACGTCGAATTCGGGCTGCGCATGCGCGGCGTCGGCGCTTCCGAGCGCCGGGCGCTCGCGCTCGAAAAGCTGGGACTGGTCGGCCTCGAGGGGCTCTCCGAGCGGCCGATCTACGAATTGTCCGGCGGGATGCAGCAGCGCGTCGGCATCGCGCGGGCGCTCGCCAGCGACCCGCAGTTGATGCTGATGGATGAACCGCTGGGTGCGCTCGATGCATTCACCCGCGAAGGGATCCAGGAGCTGATCCTCGACGTCTGGCACCGTACCGGCAAGATGTGCTTTTTCATCACGCACAGCGTCGAGGAGGCGCTGTTCCTGGCAACACACCTGGTCGTGATGACGCCGCGCCCGGGCCGCATCTCGCACGAGTACGAGCTCGATTTCGGCCGGCGTTTCATCGCTACGCGCGATGCTCGCGCGATCAAGTCCTCCCCCGACTTCATCCGCATACGCGAGGAAGTGCTCGCGGTGATCCTGCATCGTGAGAACGCCGTCGCCGGCGCTGCGGCCGCCTGACATGGCGAAGAATCCGATGGCGGGTGCCGAGCCGACGAAGACTTCCCGTTACGCGACGCCGGGCGAAGGCGCGAGCACAGCCATATCGATCGCGACGATGGGAACGATCGTCGCGCTGTGGTGGGTCGCCAGCCACTACAGGTGGCTGCCGCCGTTGTTCCTGCCGACGCCGGAAACGGTGTTCACGCGTCTGTGGGAATCGGCGCGCGGCGAGTTGACCGACGCCCCGCTCGCCACGCACTTCGGCTGGTCGATGTTTCGCGTATTCACCGCGTTTCTGCTGGCCTGCCTCACCGCGATACCGATCGGAATCGCAATGGGTGTGTCGCGCATCGCGCGCGGCATTTTCGATCCGCCGATCGAGTTCTATCGCCCGCTGCC
>JBDTXW010000168.1:0-6189 GCA_040005975.1 Betaproteobacteria bacterium
GGCGAGTTGTTCGCGCTGTTGACGCTGGCGGCCACGTTCGTGCTCGCGACGATCGTTCTCAACACGCCGATCGACGGCGGCCCGGGCATTTACCTGTCGGCGGTGCCGGTGCCGAAGCTTGCGCCGACGGCGTCGGGCGCGTTCTACATGATGGCGTTGGTACTCGCAATCGGGACGGTGGCGATCGCGTATGCGATCGCGCGCTCGCGGCTCGGGCTGGGGCTCTTCGCCATTCACGACGACGAGGACGCGGCGGAGGTCATGGGCGTTCCGACCTATCGTTACAAGCTCGTCGCATTCGCCGTCTCCTGTGCGCTCGCCGGTGTTGCGGGTGGCATCCAGGCGTTGTTCGTGTCATACGTCACCGCGGACGGTACGTTCAACATTACGGTGCCGCTGACGGTCGTGTTGATGAGCGTGCTCGGCGGCACTCGCTCCTGGGGCGGCCCGGCGATCGGCGCCACTGCGATCACGATCCTGCTCTACGCGACGACGGCCGCCGACCAGCCGGTGGTGGGCAAGGCGGCGGTCGGCTTGGTGCTCGTCGCGGCGATCCTGCTGATGCCGGAGGGGATCCTCGGCCGGGCCTTCGCGCGTCGCGGCCGTGGCGCGCCGCCCGCGTCGCCGGCCCCCGCGGTGCCGCTGCATGCCGATGCCGTTGTGGCCGCCATCGAATTGCCGCCCGCAGAAGGCGAGCGGACGGTCCTGCTGGCGGTGCGTGGGGTCGCGAAGTCGTTCAAGGGCGTGCGCGCGCTCGATGGCATCGACTTCGACGTACGCGAAGGCGAGATCCTTGGCGTGATCGGTCCGAATGGATCGGGCAAGTCCACGCTGATCAATGTCGTGAGCGGCCATTTCCGCGCCGACGCGGGCAGCGCGCGCTTCGGCAACGTCGATCTGCTCGCGCTGCCCGCGCACCGGATCGCGCGCGCCGGCTTGGCACGCACATACCAGATCCCGCGGCCGTTCGCGCACCTCACAGTCCGTGACAACGTCGCGCTCGCTGCGATGTTCGGCGGCACGGCGCTCGACCGGCCTCATGCGGCAGAAGTCGCGTTGCATTGGCTACAGTTCACGGGACTCGCGGCGCGCGCGGATGCGTATCCAGGCGGCCTCAATCTGCACCAAGCCAAGTTCCTCGAACTGGCGCGCGGGCTCGCCGCGCGTCCGCGCCTCGTCATGCTCGACGAGGTGCTGTCGGGCCTCACGCCTGCGGAGATCGACGGCGCGATCGACCTCATCCTCCGCATTCGTGCGCAGGGCACGACGATCGTGCTGGTCGAGCACGTGATGCGAGTGGTGACGGCGCTTGCCGAACGCATCGTGGTGCTCGACCAGGGCCGCGTGCTCGCCGAGGGGCGCGCGGCCGACGTGATGGCGCGGCCGGACGTCGCTGCGGCCTACCTGGGCGTTCCTCATGCTTGAGGTTCGCGACCTCGAAGTCGACTACGGCGGGGCGCCGGCAGTGTGGGGCCTGTCGCTCGACCTCGCCGCCGGGGAACTCGTCTGCCTCGTCGGGCCGAACGGTGCCGGCAAGTCGACGCTGATCAACGCATTGGCTGGCCTGCATCGCGTCAGCGCCGGCCGGATAACGATGGACGGCTGCGACCTGACGGCGCTACCGGCCCATCGCTACTGCAGCGCCGGCATCGCGATCGTGCCGGAAGGGCGCCGGCTGTTCACGCGGATGAGCGTACGCGAGAACCTCGAGATCGGCAGCTACGCCGCCGCGGCACGAAAGGAACGCACGCGCGCGCTCGAGCGGGTGTGCACGCTGTTTCCGGCCGTACGCGACAAGCTCGACGCGCCTGCCGGCGCGCTGTCGGGCGGCCAGCAGCAGATGGTGGCGATCGGCCGCGCGCTGATGGCGCAGCCGCGGCTGCTCCTTCTCGACGAGCCGTCGCTCGGGCTGTCGCCGCTCATCGTGCAAGCGATGTTCGGCGCGCTTCACGACGTGCACGCGAGCGGGACGTCGGTGCTGCTCGTCGAGCAGAACGTTGCCGATGCGCTCGCGATCGTCGATCGGGCGTATTTGCTGGAGGAAGGCCGGATTGTCGCCGAGGGCACGCCCCAGGCAGTGCTCGGCGACCCCGCGCTGCGGCGCGCGTATCTGGGCCTGGCGAACGGTCGATGAGCCCGTCGCGGCAATTCATCGCAGTGATCCCACCAAGAGAGAAACCGAGCCATGCCCAAGACACCCGTCGGCGTCATCGTCGGCAGCAACCGCCGCGAGTCGATCAACCGCCGCCTGGCGCTGGCGCTGACGCGACTTGTCGAGGACCGCATCGCCTGGCGCTGGATCCGCATCGACGACCTGCCTATGTACAACCAGGACCTCGAGCCGGACCGGCTCGAGACAGTGCGGCGCTTCACCGCGGAAGTCGCGAGCGTTCCAGCCGTGCTGTTCGTCACGCCGGAGCACAACCGCTCGCTCCCCGCCGTGCTCAAGAACGCGATCGATTGGGGGTCGAAGCCAACCGATAAGCAGGTGTGGCGCGGCCGGGTCGCGGCCATCACGGGCACGTCGTTCGGCGTCATCGGAACGGCCCTCGGCCAACAGCACCTGCGGCAGATCCTGGGCATCCTAAGCATGACAGTGATGGGCGGCGAGGCGTATATCTCGTTCAAGCCGGATCCCGTCGACCACGATGGCAACTTTCTCGACGAGAGCAAGCGCGCGTTCTGCCAGGCGTACATGGACCAGTTCGTCGCGCTGGTCGCACGGTTTGCCGATCCGAGCGTGCCGTGAGGCGCGCGACGTTTTCGTCTATTTCGGTCGCGATAGGATGTCGACGCTACAAGAGGTAGCGCAGCTCGCGGCCAGTTCAGGGATATACCAATGATCCGTTCAAGCTCGGGGCGCCGTCCGATGAGGAGCAGTGCCCGCGCGCTCGCGTCGCTCGGCGCCCTGTTGCTTTCGCTCTCGGCGAACGCGGCCATTTATAAGTGCATTGGCCCGGACGGGCGCGTCGAATTCCAGGACGTAAGCATCCTGGGGAATCCCGATTTTCTTACGCGATCCGTCGCCGCTTCACTGCGCCGTAGTTGCATTGGTCCCGATCGTCGCGTAACTTCAGTCGACTGTAACCTTTGCGGAGGCCCGCTATGTTGATATCACGCCGTTCAATTCCATTGCGTGCGCTACGGATAGTCACCGCCCTCGTGCTCGGAATCTCATGCAGTGGAGTAGCCTTCGCCCAAGAGAAGCTTGGCGAATTGCTCGACGCCGGCGGCAAGAAGCTGTCGAAAGACGAACTGGTTGCAACGATGAGTGGCGCGAACGTAAGTTACAGTACACCGACTGGCGGGAAGGCGTCGCTTGACTTCAAGGCTGACGGTTCAGTTTCAGGCTCCATTTCCGGAGGTGGAACGAGGAATTATCCCGGCACCACGTATGGAACTTGGGTCGTCGACGATGCCGGAAGATTATGTCAGGAGCGGAAGACGCGGATTGGCGATTATTCCGCGGTCGACAAGCCTTGCGGGTTTGTTTTTCTCAGTGCAGGCCAGTACTACTTTTCTGGCTCGGACTCGGACAGGAATTCGCGCCTAGCGCAGCGCGTGATAAAGAAATAGCATGACGATGCGCCCCCGCGAACGTCGTGGCAGCGGGATCACCGGCAAGAGCCGGCTTTACCTATAAAAACGGCTGGTGCTGTTGAGTGGAGTCGAACCACCGACCTACTGATTACGAATCAGTTGCTCTACCAACTGAGCTACAACAGCCCGGGATGACAACCGGCGATGAAGGTATGCGCCGGCTCGTGCGGTAAACTGTTGATTATACCGAAGCTTGCGGCGCGTTGCCACGCCGCGACCGGTGACTCTTTGGCCGCAAACCCCGCACGATGGTCGACACCCGTTATCTCACCGGATTCCATGCCGTCACGGCGCGATTGCGCCAGCATCCGGACAGCGTGCGGGCAATTTACGTGGTCGCCGCGCGTCACGATCGCCGTGCACGCGAGTTGATCGAGCGCGCGGAAAGCTCAAGCGTTGCCGTGCATGCCGTCGACGACAAGCGGCTCGATGCGATGGCCGGCAGCGACCGGCACCAGGGAGTCGTGGCCGAAGTCGATGCCGCGTTGCCGTACCGCACGCTCGACGACGTCCTCGAAAGCCTTGCCGAACCGCCGCTGTTTCTCGTGCTCGACGGCGTGACCGATCCGCATAACCTCGGCGCGTGCCTGCGCAGCGCCGACGCGTTCGGCGCGCATGCGGTGATCGTGCCCAAGGACCGCGCGGTCGGGCTCAACGCGACGGTCGCCAAGGCGGCGTCCGGCGCGGCCGACAGCGTGCCGGTCATCACCGTCACGAACCTCGCCCGGTCGCTGCGCGAGCTCAAGGATCGCGGCGTGTGGCTGGCCGGCGCCGAAGCCGGCGGCACGGAAACCCTGTTCGACGCAGACCTGAGCGGTCCACTGGCGTGGGTGCTGGGCGCCGAAGGATCGGGCTTAAGGCGCCTGACGCGAGAGCTCTGCGACCGCGTCATTGCCATCCCGCTGCTCGGGACGGTGGCCTCGCTCAACGTCTCGGTCGCCACCGGTATCTGCCTCTTCGAGACGCGCCGGCAACGCAGCGTCGCCGGCGGGGCGCGCGCTCGACCCTGATCCTTGTTGCCTTGCCCCTGCCACCCGGCTAGCATTGCCGATCTGCGCCCGTGGCGAAGCCACCGCTAATCGACCGAGGACACCATGTACCACTTTCCCGTCAAGACCTGCCGTCGTCTGATCCACGCCGCGCTGCTCGCGGGCCTCGTCGCGTTGCCGGCCGCCGCGGCAAACAAGACGCTGGTCTATTGTTCCGAAGGCAGCCCTGAGGGCTTCCAGCCGCAGTTCTTCTCGACCGGGACGACGTTCGATGCCGTGTCGGTGCCGTTGTTCAATCGTCTTATCGAATTCGAAACCGGCACGACCAACATCATTCCGGCGCTGGCGGAGTCGTGGACCGTCTCGCCCGACAGCAAGGTCGTCACGTTCAAGCTGCGGCATGGCGTCAAGTTCCACAGCAACGCCAACTTCAAGCCCACGCGCGACTTCAACGCAGACGACGTGCTGTTCTCGTGGAGCCGCATGGCCGACGACAATCATCCGTTCCACAAGATGACCGCGGGACAGACGTACGCGTATTTCGACGACATGGGCATGAAGAACATCGTCGACAAGGTCGAGGCGCTGGACAAGTACACGGTTCGCTTCACGTTGAAGCGTCCCGAGGCGCCGTTCCTGGCCGACATGGCGATGGATTTCGCCTCGATCAATTCGGCCGAATATTTCGACACGATGCAGAAAAAGGGAACGCCCAACGCAGCCGACGCCTATCCGATCGGCACCGGCCCGTTCGAATACGTCTCGTATCAAAAGGACGCGACGATACGCTACAAGGCGTTCGACCAGTACTGGAAGGGCCGGCCGAAGATCGACAACCTGATCTTTTCGATCACGCGCGACGCCACCGCGCGCTATGCGAAGCTCAAGACCGGCGAATGCCAGGTGATGGCGTTCCCGAAGCCAGCGGATCTGGCCGAGATGCAGAAGGACCCGCAGCTCACGGTGCTGCAGAAGGAAGGGCTCAACGTCGGCTACATCGCGTTCAACGTCGAGAAGAAGCCGTTCGACAACAAGATGGTGCGTCAGGCGCTCAATCTCGCGACCAACAAGGATGCGATCCTTAAAGCGGTCTACCAGGGACAGGGCCAGGTCGCCAAGAATCCGATTCCGCCGATCCTGTGGAGCTACAACAACGCCGTGCAGGACTATCCGTACGACGTGGCGAAAGCGAAGCAGCTGCTGGCGCAGGCCGGCTATCCGAACGGCTTTGAGGTCGATCTGTGGTACCTGCCGGTGACGCGGCCCTACAACCCAGACGGCAAACGCATGGCGGAGATGATCCAGGCCGACTGGGACAAGATCGGCGTCAAGGCGAAGCTCGTCACCTACGAGTGGGCCGAGTATCGCAAGCGCAGCAAGACCGGCGAGCAGGCGGTGATGATGTTCGGCTGGTCGGGCGACAACGGCGATCCGGACAACTTTTTCGTGCCGCTGCTGGGCTGCGAGGCGGTCAAGGGGGGCGGCAACGTCGCGCGCTGGTGCAACAAGCCATTCGAGGACCTGGTGATCAAGGCCGCGCAGACACCTGGCAAGGCCGACCGCGCCAAGCTCTACGAGCAGGCGCAGGTGATATTCAAGG
>JBDTXW010000169.1:0-6166 GCA_040005975.1 Betaproteobacteria bacterium
GAGTCACCGAGCACGCTGTAGTTGAAGCGATACTTGGAGCCGTAGTTTCCGACCAGCATGGGGCCCGAGTTGATGCCGGTGCGGGCTGACAGCGGCGGCCGACCGATCTTCGCCCACTCCTGCGCAAGCACATGGCGCGCATCCCGCATGCCGAGCGCCGCGGCGCAGGCCAGTTTGGCGTGCTCGGGTTGCTCGATCGGCGCCCCGAAGATCGCCATTAGCTCGTCGCCTACGTAGGTGGCTATCGTGCCGTGGCTGGCGAACACCAACTCAGTCATCCTGTCGTAATACTCGCTGAGCACTTTCATGATCTCGGTCGGCGTGTAATTCTCGGAGTACCTCGTGAAGCCCGCCAGGTCGGTGAAGAGCACCGAGAGCACCCTCTCCTCTCCCCCGAGCTTCAACCGCTCGGGATCGTTCAGCACCTGCTCGATCACTTCGGTCGACACGTAGTGCTGGAAGGTCCTGGTGATCCGCCTGCGCTCGCGTTCCTCGGTCAGGTAGCGGTAGACGGTCAGCATCGTGTACGTCGCCGCGAGAGCGAAGACCGGGTAAACCATGTTCAGCCACGCGTGGGCGCGGACGAAGAGCTCGTAGGCGACGCCCACGAAAAGGACGAAGACCCCAACGCTGAACGCGAGGCCACCAAAGGCGCTCACCCGCGGCAGGACGGCCGCCACAAGCAGCGGGAGGATGACGATGGCCAGCAGATCGAAGATCTGGGACCAGCGCGGCCGCGCGATGAAATCTCCGGTCAGGATATTGTCGATGACCGTGGCGTGGATCTCGGGGCCCGCGCTCACGGGCCCGAACGGCGTGCTGCGGATGTCACCGATGCCTATTGCCGTCGCTCCTACCACCACGATCTTGTCCTTGAACGTACCGCTCGGGAGCCCCCCTCCCAGGATGTCGCTGATGGCGTAGTGGGGAAAGGTCTTCGGGGGGCCCCGGTAGTTGATCAGCATCTGGCCCGCCTCGTCGGTGGGGACGAGGCGATCGCCGATCTGAACTCCCTCGACGCCATTAGGCCCCACGCGGACGGCGAGCTGCGGCTTGCCCAGGAAGTGCCAGACGCTCAGGAGCGACAGGGGCGGAAACAAATCCTCTCCGTCCTGGATCACCAAGGGCATCCACCGGACGACGCCGTCGGGATCGCTCGCCACGGTGAAGTAACCTGACGAGGGCGCTGCCGCCGTGAAGATTTCGAGGTTGCCCTGCGGCGCGTAGGCCTTCATGAGGGGCACCGACGCGGCGCTTCGATCCGTGTAGAGGACAAGTGGGTACCTGGAGTCGGCGATTCCCCGGAGCTGCCGCTCGATGCCGGCCTCGTTGAGCTTGTACCCGACCTCGGCCTCGTTCATGTGGAAGAAATACCCGAGCACGATCGCGGCCTTTGAGCGCTCCAGCGCACGCACCAGAGCGCGATCGTTGTCGGCATCGATCCGGCTCTCCCGGATGAAGTCGGCAAGCTGCGGGATCTCGACGTGCAGCGAGTCGATTTTTTGCGCCAACTGATCGACCAGACCGAGCCGTGAATTCTCGTCGGGCTCGGCAAACGTGATGTCGAACGCGATGGTTCTGGCGCCGTCACGCGAGAGCGCGTCGATGAGCGCCGCAATCCTCGACCTCGGCCAAGGCCAGCGACCCTCGGCCTGCAGGCTCTTCTCGTCGATCACCGCCAGGACTACGGTCGGCTCAGGCGCGATCGGGCCCCGGGTGCGGAAGCGCAAGTCCAACCAGTTGAGCTCGATCCGGTCGAGAACCGGGGTCCCGGCCGCGAAGAGGAACACGACGACGCCGATCGTGCCAAGCGTCAGCCACGCGGTATTGAGCAGCAGCGACTTCAGCAGCGAACGATTGAAGGGGAGACGGTCGAGCAGACGGTTCATGGGGAGGCGGCGCTATGCCTTACTTGCCGATTTGGCACGGCACGCATCCCCCCTTCAACAGCGCGCGGGGCGAACCCGAAGGCCGGCAGTCTGCGCGGTACCCGACGGCTACGGCAATGCCAGCGAGAATCGCGCGAAGACCATGCGGGTCGGCTGCAGGGTCGGGTTGCGAGCGTCCGTGTCGAAGAAATTGAACTTCTTGTTGGCGAGGTTCGTGCCGCCGATCGCGATGAACCCGTAGCGTTTGGGCAATCGGTAGGTCAGTGCTGCATCGACGACGAAGAATGACGAGCTGACGGCGGTTCCGTCGACCAATTCCCCGTTTTGATGGACGTAAGTGGCGGTGACGCCGGCGCCGAACCCCGAGGGGTGGAAGAACTTCGCCGCCAGCGGGATTCGCTGCGTCTTCAGGTCTTGCGGCACATCGGTCAATCCCTGGGATTCGATCCTCTCGTGGAGATATTGTGCGCTGAGTGCAAACCATGGATGCGGGGTCCAGAACGCATAGGCCCGCGCGAAGTATTCCTTCACGTTCTCACTACTCAGGATCGGATTTTCCGGATCGTTGAGGTCGACGAACGGAGACCTAACATCCCGCTTGGAGGCCTCGACGCCGACGAACACGTCATTTGCGAACTTCTGATCGAGCCCAACCCCGTACCGCCATGACGAGGCACCGTTGACGTCGTCGAAGAACTGATTGAACCCGGCAATTTGTGTCGGCTCGAGTGTCTGGTCGGTCACCAGCGTGCGCTTCAGCACCTTGAACGCGGCAGCCCGCACCGTCGTGCTCGGAGCCGGGTTCCAGATGACGCCGAACTTCGGGTTGACCTCGTGCTTGCCGCTGATCTCTATGCTGTCGCCGTTCAGGAAATCGCCGCTGATTCCCGCTGTAAGAGTCACTTTGTCCACCGGCTTGAAGTAGCCATACGCGTACAGGTTGAAATGCCGGATATTGGTGCTCGTCGTGTCCTGGATTTCGAATGGGCCTGGACCATCGGGGGGCGGAATGAAGAAGTCGACCGTCGTGTCGAGGTGCCCATCGACCTTGGCGTACCCGAGACCGCTTACGAAATTGAATTGCGGCGAGCGGAACAGGTACTGCACTTCACCGGTCAGGGATCGTTCGGGCTTGCCGAGCTTGAGCAGCGTGACCGGGTCGCCCAATTGGTCGTCGGTTACGGTTGCGCTGGAATTCTGGTGGATGAGCGACACCAGAACGATGGAAGAGGGCGAGAACGAGTAGCGAAAACCGATACGGCCGGTGTCGGTCTCGGTGTTGTTCCTTTCACCCGGGAAGAAGTCGTCCGCGAAAAAGCGCAGGGCCACGTCGCCGAGCTTGGTGTTTCGGTGCCGGTATTCCGCCTGCACGCTCGCCAGCGGCGTGAAGTCGTACTGGGCAAAGGCATCGAAGATCTGATCATTCTGGTCGGCGTTGACCCGGAACCCGTCGGTCTTGAATCCCGAGTAGCCGACGCTGAACGCGCTCCGGCCGGCGATCCCAGCGACGATGGCGTCGCTGGCGAACGTGCCGTGCGTGCCGCCCATGCCGTTCAGCTGCACGGTGTAGCCGTCGCCGGTGAATAGCGGATTGAATTCGTTGAACGACGCCGTGCCCGGACCGCTCGCGCTGATCAGGAACAGGTTGCTCACTGCCGCCCGCGGTTGCAACGGCGTCATGTTGACCGGCTGCAGCAACTGCGACTGGAGGAGCTCGCTCACCCGAGCGATCTCGTGCCTCGGCAGCACCGAGTAGCTATCGGACAGGAACCGGTGGGCGGAGAAGTTCGTGGGGTCGGCGTCAACCGACTTGAACCCTTCGACCAGGGCGAGCTGCTGGAAGCCGAGATCGGTGTAGATGCGCGCCAGACTTGCGCTGCGCGACGCATTGTCCGAGTCGAGCAGGAGCTCCGACCGGTAAACCGCCCGGTTGTCATTGAGCGCGATGGCCCGTTCCATTTCCTGCAACGCCTCGACCGGCCGGTTCGTCGTCTGCTTCTGGATCGCGTCGTAGAAGTACGGCGTCGGATCCTTCGGATCGAGCTCCTTCGCCACCTTGTATTCGCGCTCGTCGCGCGGATAGAGCTTCTCCTCGTAGTAAGCCTTGCCGAGATAGCTGCGGACGAGCGCATTGCTGGGGTCGAGGCTGGCCGCGATCTCGAGATCGCGAGCTCCTTCATCGAGCCTCCCGTCCCGGATCTTCGAGAGGCCGAGACCGAGCCTTGGCAGCGGATCGGCTTGGTCGAGATCGATCGCCTTCTCGAACGTCTGCCGCGCCTGCATGGTCTTCGCCTGCGTCAGGTAGGCGAAGCCGAGCACCGTCTGGGTCCGAGCGAGATTCGGATCGAGGTCGACAGCCCTCAGCGCCGCGGCGAAAGTCCTGTCTAGGTCGCCGAACGACGAGTCCAGTTCCGCGAGTCGGGCAAAGGCCAGCGCATTCTGCGGGTCCAGCTCGACGGCTTTCTCGATGCTCGCCCGAGCGCCCGGCAGGTCGAACCGGGCCTGTTGGGCGTAGGACAGCGCGAGCCGCGCGGTGGGCGAGTTCGGATTGGCGGCGACGTTCCTCTGGGCGACATCGAAGGCGCGGTCCTTTTCGTTCTGGACCACCGCGATGATCGCCTGGAGGCTCAACGCGTTGGCGTCGTTCGAGGCGAGCTGCAGAGCGCGGTCGATGTCCGCGCGAGCCGTGTCCACGCGGCCGACTGCAAGCAGGAGATGCGCGCGATAGGCAAAGAACCGCGGATCCCGAACGTCGGCGGGGGCGTTCTCGACGTTCTGCAACGCCTTCGCGAGATCTCCCTTGCCGTAGGCCTCGGTGGAGCTGCGAACCATCCCCTGCCAGCCCGGACCCGGCGAGAACTCATCGGGACGGAAATAGACGACAGGCGGGTAGTACAGGGCCCACTGGACTGCGTCCCGCGGCCGCACGACGGTGCGCAGGACAGGCGCCCTGCCCGCCTGGGCTACGGCCGACTGACCGCTGCTCAGCGACAGGCTGCCCGCCGCGTTCTCGGCCACGACCGTGCCTTCGAATACCGTAATCAAGGTCTGGTCGGATTCGATACTGACGAAAAACTCGGTCCCACGGACACCGGCGACGGTGAATGGCGTGTTCACCTCCAGGCTGCGGGGACCGCGGCTGAAGATGTTGGTCGCGCCACGAAGCAGGTCGACGACGCCGGTGCTCTGCTCCTTCGGCGCCTGGACGGTGATCGTCGAGTTGGCATTGAGACGCAGAACCGACTGATTGAGCAGCGCGATGTCCGCGCGGCTGTTTGCCTGAACGCGAATCGAATCGCCCGGGCAGAACGTGTCGTTCAGTTTGACCGATTGCCACTGCGAATCGGCGGGTCGTTTTGCATCGACGACACCCTGGACCGAGACGGCCCGCGCGGGCGCAGGATTGCACGGCTTCGCGGGCGAGGTGCCCTGAGCGTGGAGGGCGCCGACCGGGAAGCCCGCAACAGCGAGCACTGCAAGCACCCGCATTGCGCATCGGAAACTAAGAGAACCTGCGCCGCGCTTCGAATGGCTCATATCGCCCTCCCTCAGGACAGACTCTGCAATACGCTTGGAACGCGTGTCAAGCGGTGCGGCGCAGATCGCCGTACGACGCGTCGCGACGACATCCTGCCAAATTGTGATCGTGCCGGCGCTCTGTCAGTGCCCGGCTCGAGGTGCCAGCACCGATCGGCCGCGAGCGGAACCCGCCCCCGTGAGGCGACAGTGGCGGCGTCGGTGCTTTCGCAACAGTGCGACGACGGCGTTCCTCCACGTTGCTGGGCTGGCCGCTGGCGTATTGATTCTGCGTCGGGCTCCGGCACTTTGGCCAACAGCAGGAATCATCTGCTCGCTCGCCGGCGTATATTTGATCGCGAGCTGAGGGCCCGCGATCTACGTCTTGGGCAATTCGTCGTAGCTTATTCGTTCGGAACCGGCTGGCCATTTACCGTTGCATTTCGCGCACGTCACCAGGTCAATCTACGCGGCTGCCAGGCGAAGGATCAAGGGTTGGTCCTCAGCATATGGGGCATGGATATCCAGTAGCGTCCCGGTGCTAGGTACTCGCCCGGAATCTGCGGCATGATGTTTTCGGCCATGGGCCGATTGTGACCGCGGGTCATGTCCGCCGCCAGTACGACCCGTTGTGTCCCGGGCGACGACCGACACAAGCCGGCGTAGCCAGAGGAGGAATAAATGAATTACACAGTTGTTGAGTGGCGTTTATATGCCGACTTGGTGAAGCAGTCGGGCGTCGCATGGGTCGAGGATCGCGC
>JBDTXW010000170.1:0-6056 GCA_040005975.1 Betaproteobacteria bacterium
GTGACCATCAGCGACAGGCCCATCAGCACGCCCGGCACGACTCCGGCCAGGAACAAGCCGCCGATCGATACGGATATGACCCCGCCCCAGACGACCATGAGTATCGACGGGGGAATGATAACGCCCATCACGGCCGCGCACGCGACCAGCGCGACGGTGAACTCGGTGTCGTAGCCCTGCTTTTTCATTGCCGGAATCAGTACGCCGCCGACGCCAGCCGCTTCGGCGGTCGACGAGCCGGAGATGCCCGCGAAGAGCATCGATACCAGCACGCTGACGTGCCCGAGGCCGCCAGGCAGGTGCCCGACAAGCGCGCGCGACAGACTAATCAGCTTTTCGGTGATGCCCGCCGTGTTCATCAGGTTCGCCGCGAGCATGAAAAACGGGATCGCCAGCAGCAGGAAGGAGTTGTAGGACTTCAGCATTTCGTTCAGCAGCAGGAACGGCGTGAGCCGGTCGTCTATGAAAAAGACCGGCACGCAGGCGAGACCCAGCGCGAACGCGACCGGCACCCGCAGGATGACGAGCACGGCGAAGATGCCAAACAGGATCAGGCCGACTTCAATCGGACCCACTTTTCCCGCCCCGGTAAATTCTTACGTCGTCGATTATCTTTTCAATCAGAAATAGCAGCCAGCAGATACCTGCCAGCGGCCAGGCGATGTGGATCGACAGCATGTTGATGCCCGTCATTTCCGAGCTCTGCTCGTAGCCGAACAGCGCGAAGCGCCATCCGAAGCCGATGAAGATCAGCGCAACCAGCAGCATCGAGACGTGCACGATCAGCCGCGCGATGGCCTTGCCGTGATTGGTGCGCGGCGCGGGCAGCACGTCGACATCGAAATGCGTGCCGTCGCGCACGGCGATCGTCGCGCCGAGCATGATGAGCCACATCAGGCAGAAGCGGGCGACCTCCTCAGTCCAGATGTAGCGTGGAATGAACTCGAAAAAGCGCGAGAAGATCTGCAGCGTCACCGGTATGAGCATCACCGCGATCAGCACGGTGATGGCGATCTGCAGCGCGCGGTAGATCAGTGCGTTCAGTGAGCGCATTGTCGACCTAGAGGAAAATCACAAAAGTGCCGCCGACGATTCGTCGGCGGCAGCTCGTGCGGGTCCCGTCACCCCGCGGAGGCCCGGGGGCCGGGACGTTACTTGATCGCGTTGACCTTATTGAGAATTGCGGTCGCGTCGATCTCCTTGGCGTACGCCTGCTTTACCGGCTCGGCCAGCTCGAGCAGTTTGGCGCGGTCGGTGAAGACCCAAGTCTTGAGCTTGCCTTCCTTTTCCAGCTTGGCAAGCAGCGCCGAGTCGTTGCCGGATTCGAGGTCGCGGCCGAGCTTGCCCGCTTCCTTCCCCGCCTTGAGGATGGCCGCCTGCAGATCCGGTGGCAGCTTGCGGAATGTCTTGCCGGAAAAGCATATCGGCCGGACGGTGATTGCATGCTGAGTAAGCGATATGTTCGGCCCGACTTCGTAGAACTTCATGGCGTCTAGGCCTGCAGCCTCGTTTTCAGCGCCCTGAATCACGCCGGTCTGGATGGCGTTGTAAACCTCGTTATAGGCGATCACGGAGGGCTTGGCGCCGATGGCCTGGAACATTTGCGTCTGAATCGGCGCCCCCATGACGCGCATCGTGAATCCGCGCAGTTCCGCCATGTTGCGAATCGGCTTGTTTGCGATGATGTTGCGCGTGCCTCCGCCGTCGTAGCCGATGATCATCGCGTCGGCTTTTTTCGATACATCGTCGATGATCGGCTGAAACGCGTCGGAATCGAGGACCTTGTTCCAATGATCGAGGTCGCGAAACAGGAAGGGCATGTCAAGGATCGGAGCCGCCTTGGCGAAGGTTGACATGTGCGCCGGCGACACTACGCCGTAGTCGACCGAGATTCCCTGGCTCATATAGGCGAAATAGTCCTTCTCGAGCCCCAGTTCACTATTCTTGTGCAGAACGAAATTGATCGGCTTGCCGTAATACTTCTTGACGAGCTCCTCGAAGCGGACCAGCGACTTAGTGAACGGATGGGTGTCGTCGAACTGGACGGCACCGTGCAGCGTGATCGGCTGCTGGGCCATGGCGTTGAACGAAAGCCCAAGACCCAACACGACTGCGCCGCGCGCTAGCGCGCGAATGAATGCGGACATCTCTTCTCCTCCTGCGGGTTTGTGGTCTGCTGCGCGCCGGCGCCCGTTTTTGCGGGACTGAACCGTCGGTGCGAAAATGACCATCTGGTAAGGTGGTCAGACCGCATTCAACGCCTCGCTTGGCGAAGTGTCAATGGCCGCTCGCGCCGGGCGCGGCACCGGTCCGACCGGGGCGAGCCTCGCGGGCCGCGGTGTAGAATCTGCGGCAATGAAGCGCTGCCGCCTTGCGATCACGCTCGCCACGCTGGCAAGCCATTTGCTCGCGCCGGTCGTTGCCTACGCCGCGGCGCCGCCGACAGCAGCCTCGAATAACTATTGCTCGGCGGCTGCGCGCGCCGCCGATCGATCGGGCGACGGTTTGCTCGTGCCGCAGCGCGCCGCGATCGCGGACTCAGGCGTTCCGGCGCCGCGTCCGCGCCATTCGCCGCATTCGCATTGCCCCTCGTGCCTTGGCGCTTCCGTCGTCGCGGCGATCCCGCCTTCAGCGACGCCGTTCGCCGTTCCGCAGCTGTTTGGGCTTTTGCTGGTCGTTCCGGTTCGCGCCGTACCCGCAGTACAGTTGGTCCTGCTGCCGCCATTGCGCGGCCCTCCCTCGATCCGCCTCTAGCCGCTGTCCGCGGCCGGCCGCATCGGCCGCGCGTCGACCGCGATCGCCTGCCGCTCTGCCGGCGACCGCGTCGTTTGCATCCGTGAAAGAGGAATCGTTATGAGCAGGATCCTTGCCATCGCTGCGCTCGGCGCGCTTGCCGCCGCAAGCGACATTCCGGCGCACGACTACCAATTGCAGGCGCTGCGCATCGATCAGCCGTTCGCGCGCGCCACGCCGCCTGGCGCGCGTACGGGCGGCGTCTACTTTACCGTCGAGAACCACGGCAGCCAGCCGGACCGCCTGCTGCGCCTATCCTCGCCGATCGCCGGCGTGGTCGAATTGCATCAGATGGCGATGGATGCGGGCGTGATGCGCATGCGTGCGGTCACAGCGCTCGACATCAGACCCGGCGAGCGCCTGGTGCTGCAGCCTGGCGGTTATCACGTGATGCTCGCGGACCTCAATCGACCGCTGCATGTGGGCGACAGTTTTCCTCTGACCCTGGCATTCGAAAAAGCCGGGTCGATCGAAGTCAATGTCGTGGTCGAGAGCATGGCGGCCGGTGCACTGCACCCGCATGGCAACCGTTGAGACAAGGTCGGCGCGACCGCCGAGCGGCGGGGCGCCGCCAACGGAGGAAGCATAATGAAGGCCGAGAGGGGAATCACGTCGAAGGCCGCGCTGTGGGCGCTGGCGACGGCATGTGCCGGCATCCTGGCGACGGGCACCGGCGCAGCGCACGGCATCGCGGGCAAGCGCTTTTTTCCGGCGACGCTCGCGACCGACGATCCCTTCGTCGCCGACGAGTTGTCCCTGCCGACGATAGCAAGCCAGAAAACGTCCGCGAGCGGCGAGGAGCCGGCAACGCGCGAGACCGGCTTTTCGGTCGATGTGTCGAAGCGCGTGACCGACAACCTGGGGATCGGTTTCGGCGCGACCTACAAGGTCCTGCAGCTGGAAGGCGGCCCCACGCAGCGCGGCTTCGACAATCTGGCGGCGAGCGTCAAGTACAAGTTCTATCAGAGCGACGAATGCGAAACGATCCTGTCGGCGGGCGTCGACTGGGACATCGGCGGCAGCGGCTCCCGGCGCGTCGGTGCGGAGTCGTTCAGCACGCTGACGCCGGCGCTGTTCTTCGGCAAGGGCTTCGGCGACTTGCCCGACCCCATGACGCTCCTGCGCCCGTTCGCGGTGACCGGGCTCATCGGCCTCGGCATTCCGACTCGGTCGGGCACGACCTTGGTCAGCGACGAAGGTGACATCAGCGTCGAGCGTCATCCGCACACGCTCCAATGGGGCTTCGCCGTCGAATACAGCGTGCCGTACCTGCAGTCGTCCGTGCGCGACGTCGGCTTGCGCGAGCCGTTCAACCAGATGATCCCCGTCGTCGAGTTCGCGATGTCCACCGCGCTCGATCGCGGCGCCAGCGGCACGGCCGGCACGGTGAATCCCGGCGTCATCTGGGCGGGCCGCTACGCGCAGCTCGCCGTCGAGGTCGTCATCCCGGTCAACAACCGAAGCGGCAATCGCGTCGGCTGGATCGCGCAGCTGCACTTTTTTCTCGACGACATTTTTCCCACGACAATCGGGCGGCCGATTTTCGGGCGCTGAAATGCGAACCTGGCTGATGCTGCTTACGGCCGCGTGTGCCCCGCTGATCGCGCTGCCCGTTGGCGCGCATGCGTTCCTGGACCATGCCATGCCCGCCGTAGGCAGCACCGTTCATGTATCGCCGGCGCAGGTGAAGCTATGGTTTAGCCAGGAGCTCGAGCCCGCGTTCAGCACGGCGCAGGTGTCGGATTCGACCGGCAAGCGCATCGATCAGGGCGACGCCCGCATCGACGGCACGCTGCTGACGGTGTCGGTGCCGCCACTTGCGCCGGGCCGCTACCGTGTGAGCTGGCGCGTGCTGTCGGTCGACACGCACGCGACCGCGGGCGACTTCAGCTTCGATGTCGCGCGCTGAGCATTTGCGCAGCCGCGAGTCGCGCGCACGGCGATGAACGAGCTGCTGGCAGCCGCCCGCGCCGTGCATTTCGCCGCGACGATCTGGGTCTTCGGCGAGCTGGCGTTTGCTTGCGCGCTGGCGCGCGGACGGCGAAGCGTTGCGGCGGCCGGGCCGGGCGAGGCACTGCGCCGTCGGCTTCCGTCGATCGTGCGATTGAGCCTCGGTGTTGGCATCGCATCCGCCGTCGTGTGGCTCGTCGCGGTGGCCGCGACGATGAGCGGCATGCCGCTGTCGCGGGCGATGGCTCCGTCGACGCTGGGCGCCGTTCTCGGGGGCACCCTTTTCGGCAAGGTGTGGATCCTGCGCCTTTGCCTTGCCGGCGCGCTGCTGGCGCCGTGGCCGCGAAGCGCCGGCGGCAGCGGCTGGCCGCTCGCGTTGCGGACGGTCGTTGCCGCCGCATACCTGGGCTCGCTCGCCTGGACGGGGCACGCCGCCGCCGCCGAAGCGGCATCGCGCTTGCTGCAGCTAGGCTCCGACGTCGTGCATCTGCTCGCCGCCGGCGCGTGGCTGGGCGCGCTGCCAGCGCTCGTGCACCTGCTGGGAAGAGCGCAGCCGATCGAAGACGCGGCATGGGCGGCGAGACGCTTTTCCAGCGTCGCGATCGCAAGCGTGAGCGCGCTTATCTTAAGCGGCATCGGCAGCAGCTGGTTTCTGGTCGGCAGCATTCCGGCGCTGTTCGGCACCCGCTACGGTGTTCTGCTGCTCGCGAAGGTCGCATTGCTGGCGGTGATGCTGGCGCTCGCTGCGGCGAATCGGCTGCTGCTGACGCCGCGTCTTGCGGGTGGTGATTTGCGCGCGATGCGCGCGTTGCGGCGCAATGCGCTGCTCGAAATCGCGGCCGGGCTAACGGTAGTGATAATCGTCGGCAGGCTCGGCATCACGATTCCGGCCGCGCACCAATCACCGCTGTGGCCGTTTGCGTACTCGCTTGGTTGGGCGCCGGTGCAGGAATCGGCGGCGAGGAGCTCGCTGCTGGCCGCGTCGCTGGTCGTCGCCGTTGTCGGCCTGGGGGTCGTCATTGCCGGTGTGCATCGGCGCGTGTGGGCACACGCCGGGGCGGGTCTGGCGGGCGCCACCGCGGCGGTGGTCGCGAGCGCGTGGTTGCTCGCCATTCCGGCGTATCCGACCTCGTACGCAGTCTCGCCCGTGCGTTATACGACGACGGCGATCGTCGGCGGCGCCGAACTATTCGCCCGGCATTGCGTCGCGTGCCACGGCAGCGACGGCACCGGCGCCGCGCTGGAGAGTGCAGGACGCGTGATCAGGCCGACGAACCTGGTCTGGCATGCCGCAGGCCACCGCCCGGGCGAGC
>JBDTXW010000171.1:0-6045 GCA_040005975.1 Betaproteobacteria bacterium
GTTCATGTCGGTGTCGCAGCCGGAATCCTCGGCGTAGTCGAGGTCGAGCATGGCGACGCCGTCGACGATGCCGACCGACACGGCGGCGACAAAATCCTTCAAAGGCGAGCCGGTCAGAAGTCCCTGGACCTTGCACCATGACACCGCGTCATAGAGCGCGACACAAGCCCCGGTGATCGATGCGCAGCGCGTGCCGCCATCGGCCTGTAGTACGTCGCAATCGATGCGTATCGTGCGCTCGCCCAGCTGTGACAGGTCGGCGATCGCGCGAAGGCTGCGGCCGATCAGGCGCTGGATTTCCTGCGTGCGTCCCGATTGCTTGCCTTCGGCGGCTTCGCGCCGCGTACGCGTGTTCGTCGCGCGCGGAAGCATGCCGTATTCCGCCGTGAGCCAGCCCTGTCCCCTGCCTTTGAGGAACGGAGGCACGGTTTCTTCCACCGACGCGGTGCAGAGCACGCGAGTCTCGCCGCATTCGATCAGTGCGGATCCTTCGGCATGCCGGTTGTAGTGGCGCACGATCGATAGCGGGCGCAGCTCTTCGACGCGGCGGCCTCCGGTGCGAGCAGTCACAAGCGACCTCATGACTTCAAAGAGTCGATTATAGCCGCGCGGTGCGGATGCGCCGCAGGCTACAGGCGATGCCGCAACTTCCACCACGCCGCGGTGGCACGCAGACCTTCGTCGATCGTAAACGGTGGCACCCAGTGTGCAAGCGCGCAAAAGCGTCCGGCATCGACTTCGAGCGTGCCGAGCAGGCGCACGACGCTCGCGCGGCGGCCCAGCAGCATCGCGCCGGTGCGCATCAGCGTCGCGGGCACGTGGAACAGGCGCGGCGCGACGTCGAGCTCGCGAGCAAGACGCAATGCCAGCTCGCTGGTAGACATGCTCTCGGCATCGGCAACCGGGAGCGTCTCGCCGGCCAGGTCCGGCGCTGCCACCGCCGCCTCGATCGCGCTGACGGCGTTACCGACGTAGAGCAGCGTACGGCGATTGCCGATGCCGGCCAGCGGCAAACGGCGCTCCGCGGCGATCGCCTCGAGGAGTCGCGCGAAGTTGCCCTTGACGCGTGGACCGTAGGTGAGCGGCATCCGCAGCGCGACGCCTTCGATCGTTCCACCGTGGCAGGCTTGCCACAAGACTGCCTCGGCGCCGGCCTTGCTGTGCGCATACGCGTCCTGCGGCGCGGCAACGTCGCCCGCCCGAAACGGCTTTCCCGGCAGCGTCGCTTCGCCGTAAATCTTGACGGTGCTCGCGAGCACGACGCGCCGCACCCCGGCTTGCACCGCGGCGTCGAGCAGGCGACGCGTCACATGCACGTTGGCGACGACGAACGGCGTCGGGTCGCTGGCGTCCCTGGCAGTCGCTACGTGCGCGCGTCCGGCCAGATGGACGACGGTGTCGACACCATCCAGCACCGGGGCCCAATCGGCGGCGGCAAAATCTCCCAGCGCGACGATGTCGGCCGAGTCGTCGTCGCCGGACGCGAGCGCGCGCACCGCGCCGATGTACGGCACATGCGCCGCAGCCAACCGTGCGCACAGCGCGCGGCCAATGAACCCGCCGGCGCCCGTCACTAGCAGCCGACTCGGGTAAGGCGGCGCCGCGTTCGTGCTCACCACCAGCGCCAACCGTTCTTGTTGAAAAAACGCCCCGCACTGCGGACGAAGTACGCGATGTGACGCCAGCCCTTGCCTGCCGCGCCGCCGCCGTGATGGACGACTCTAACGGCGGGCACGTATGCGCTTTGGGTGATCCGATTCAGTCGTACGCTCCAGTCGAAATCCTCGAAATAGAGAAAGTAGCCGGGGTCGAACCCGCCGGTCGCCTCGATCGCCTTGCGCCGCAGCAGCATGCACGAGCCGCTCATCACCGGCACCGGCGAGACGGTCTCGCCGGCGTCTGCTTTGGCTACGACGTCGCGCATCTCGTAGCGATCGAGTCGCCGGCGGAACAACCGGCGCAGCCACGACGGAGCCAGCCCGCGCAAGGCGAGATCGGCGACGCTCGGGTAGCACTTGCACAGATATTCACGCGTCCCATCCGTACCGGCGACGGCGGGCACGATGACGCCGACGTCGGGGTGCGCGTCGAAATAGCGCAGCGCCTCCGGCAAGGCGTCGACATCGAGCTCGACGTCCGGGTTGAGCACCAAGTGGAAATGGGTGTTGCCGCCGTGCATGACCAGGTTGTGCGCAGCGCCGTAACCGATATTGGCGTGACCGTGCAGATAGCTCATCGTGAAGTCGGAATCACGAAAATTTTCCTGCGCGAGCTTGATCACGGCCGCAGCGGTGTCGCGCTCCTCGCTGTTGTCGATCAACGCGACGTTGGCCACGCGCAGCAGCCCCTGCTCCCGCGCCGCGGCAAGCGAGCCGGCGAGCGTCTGCAGCGTCCGGTTCAGCAGCGCGAGGTCAGGGCGATACGTGACGATACTGATCGTCAGCGTCGAGGCAGCCACGTCGGGAAGGAGAGAATGAAACGATGGGTTAGAATCGTCGTCGATTGCCCCTGCGCCGTCAACCTCGCCCTCCGCTCCCCGCATGGACACGACCGCACCGCAAGCGACACGCTTTCGCGCCGACGACCTGCGCGCTTTCGCGCGCGCGCTGCTCGATCGTGCGGCTGTGCGCGCCGACATCGGGCGCGACGTCGCCGATATTCTTCTCGACGCCGACCTGCTCGGACACACGACGCATGGGCTCGCACTGCTCGCGCCTTATCTGGCCGAACTCGACAAAGGCGCAATGGCGAAATCGGGCGAGCCGAAGGTCATCAGGCGGCGCGCGGCGGCGGAAATCTGGGATGGCGCGCGGCTGCCCGGACCGTGGCTGACGCTGCGCGGCCTCGAGCGCGCCGAGGCAATGGCGCGCGAGGCCGGCACCGGCACCGTCGTCATTCGGCGCTCGCATCACATCGCCTGCCTCGCCGCGTATCTGAAGCGAGCGACCGACCGGGGCCTGGCGGTGATCATCGAATGCTCGGACCCGACGGTGACCGCCGTCGTACCGCACGGCGGGACGACGCCGTTCATCACGCCGAACCCGCTCGCGGCCGGCTTGCCGACTTCGGACGACCCGATATTGATCGATGTTTCGATGTCGATCACCAGCATGGGCTACGCCAAGCAGCAGATGGAAGCGGGCAAGAGCCTGCCGGGACCCTGGCTTATCGATCACCGGGGCGGCGCGACGTCCGACGCCGCCGCGCTGTTCAACGCGCCGAAAGGTGCGTTGCTTCCGCTCGGCGGACTCGATGCCGGTCACAAGGGATTCGGCCTCGGCCTGCTGATCGAGGCGATGACCGGCGGGCTCGCCGGTCACGGTCGTGCCGACGAGCCCGAAGGATGGGGCGCGACGGTGTTCATCCAGGTGCTGGATCCGGAATCGTTCGGCGGCCTGGCCGCTTTCAAGCGGCAAATGGATCATCTCGCCGACGCTGCGCACGCGAGCGTGCCGCGGGCCGGTGGCGAGCCGGTCAGGCTCCCCGGCGAACGCGGCTTGCAGCGTTATCGCCAAGCCCTCGCCGAAGGCGTTTCCCTCTATCCGGCGATTCTGCCGGCATTGCAGCCCTGGGCGGATCGATACGGCGTCGCGCTGCCGCTGCATTCGACGTAGCGCTATCGAGCGCCTGCGATCAGATTTGCCCGTAGGTGACGCGCAGTATGCCGGCGAGATCGCGCGCCGCGCCGACGCCGACAAAACCAGCGCCACCGAACAGCGCGGCGACCGCGCCGGCCTGATCGTGACCGTGCTCGAGCAGCAACCATCCTCCCGGCGTCAGATGCCTGGGCGCTTGCGCGACAATCGCGCGAATCGCGTTCAGGCCGTCACCACCCGGCGTGAGGGACTGCGCCGGCTCATAGCGCAGATCGCCTTCGACGAGGTGCGGGTCGCCGGCCGCGACGTAAGGCGGGTTGCCGGCGATGAGATCGAAGCGCGCGCGCGCCAACGCGGCGAACCAGTCGGACGCGGCGAACGAGACGTTGTTGAGCGCCAGCCGGACCGCATTGCGCGCCGCCAGCGCGAGCGCGGCGCCCGAGACATCGGTGCCGACGACGTGCGCAGTGCGCCGCGCGCTGGCGATCGCGAGGGCCACGGCGCCGGACCCGGTGCCCAGGTCGAGAACGCGCATGTTGCGATCGCCCGGCAGGCGTTCCAGCGCAAGATCGACCAGCAATTCAGTCTCGGGACGAGGGATCAGCACGTCGGGCGTGATCTCGAGATCGAGCCCATAGAATTCGCGCCGTCCGGTCAGATAGGCGACCGGCTCGCCGGCGCGGCGGCGCCGTGCGAGCGCATCGAAGGTCTTCGCTTGCTCCGTGGTCAGCGCCTCGTCGGCGTGCGCCGCGAGCCAGGCACGGTCGCAGCCCAGTAAGTGCGCCAGCAAGAGGCTGGCCTCGAACGGCACGAGGCCGCTCGCGGCCAGCGCGCGGGAAATCGTGACGGGCGTGCTCATCAAAAGGGTGGCGCAGCGTGCCTTGCGATAGCCGGTGCGGATGCGCATAATGTCGGCAGCCCGCCATGCCGTCAACGCACGGGCGTAAGAAAATACCGAACATTTCGCTGGAGGAACCATGCCGTCACGACGCGATATTCTGAAGGCGACCGGCGGACTGGTGCTTGCGACCGGCGGTTCATGGCTCGCCAGTCACGCTCACGGCGCCGACGCGATCCTGGGTCCCGCGGAGCTGCCCGAAGGCATGCTCGCCTCGTCGATTCTCGAAGCGCTGCCCGGCAAGCTGCCGCTGATCAAGAAGTCCTGGCGGCCCCCCAATTACGAAACGCCGGTCTCGTATTTCAACGACGTCTTTACGCCGAACGATGCGTTCTTCGTCCGTTATCACCTCTCGAACATTCCCGAGGTCGCCACTGCGAGCTGGCAAGTCAAGGTCGGCGGTGAAGCCGTCGCGACACCGCTGGAGCTCAACCTCGACAGTCTCAGGCGCGACTACGAGCAGGTCGAAGTCGCCGCCGTATGCCAGTGCTCGGGCAACCGTCGCGGCATGTTCGTGCCGCACGTGCCCGGCGTCGAATGGGGCCCCGGAGCGATGGGCAACGCCAGATGGAAGGGCGTGCGTCTGAAGGACGTGCTGGTCAAGGCCGGCATTCGCAAGGACGCGCTGGAGATCACGTTCGACGGCGCCGACTCGGGCGTATTTCCCGGCACGCCGGATTTCCAGAAGTCGATTCCGGTATGGAAGGCGATGGATGAAAATACGCTGATCGCCTATGCGATGAACGGCGCGCCGCTGCCGCACTGGAACGGTTTTCCGGCCCGCATCGTCGTTCCCGGCTGGACGGCGACCTACTGGATGAAGCACGTGACGTCGATCAATGCGATCACCAGGCCGTTCGACAACTTCTGGGTCAAATCGGCCTATCGCATTCCGCGCGGGAAGTTTCCGCTGATCGACCGTTTCATCAGCCAGGAGACCGACGTCAACACGCCGATCACCGAAATGGTCGTCAATTCGCTGATGACCAATATCGCCTCCGGCCAGACGATTCCTGCGGGCCGCAGGTTCGACGTCAAAGGCGTCGCCTGGGACGGCGGCTACGGCATCGCGACCATCGAGGTATCGATCGACGGCGGCCAGAGCTGGCGCAACGCGACGCTGGGCCAGGACTACGGTCGCTTTTCGTTCCGATCGTGGACGTATCCGATCAACGCCAGCGATCGCGGCACGCTCACGGTGATGGCGAAGGCGACCAATCGCGCCGGTGCGACGCAGACCTTCGACCTGATCGCGAACCCCGCCGGCTACCATCACAACGTCGTCCAGCGCATCGCGCTGACGGTCGGCTGAGGAGATGCGGATGAAGGCAACGCTGCCACCGCTCATTGCGCTCGCGCTTGCCGCGACCGTCGTCTACGCCGCCGAGCAGCGCGTCGCGCTGAAGGACGGCCCGGGACGCGACAAGGTCGAGGCGAATTGCGCCTCGTGCCACAGCCTCGATTACATCCAGGGCAATTCGCCGTTCATGAATCGCCAGGTCTGGGATGCCGAGGTCACCAAGATGATCAAGGCGTACGGCGCGCCGATCG
>JBDTXW010000172.1:0-6005 GCA_040005975.1 Betaproteobacteria bacterium
ACGATCCCTGCGCTGGCGCTGCTCGCTTTCCTGATCCCGGTTACCGGACGCATCGGCGCGATTCCCGCGTTCATCGCACTCGCGCTGTATGCGCTGCTGCCGATTGTACGCAATACCCATGCGGCACTGACCCAGGTTGCGCGAGGAATGAAGCAGGCGGCGCAGTCGCTGGGCCTCAACAGCGGGACGATCCTGCGCGAGATCGAGTTGCCGCTCGCCGCGCCGACGATACTCGCCGGCGTCAAGACATCCGCGGTGATCAACGTCGGCACGGCGACGATCGCCGCGTTCATCGGCGCCGGCGGCTATGGCGAACGCATCGTCACCGGACTGGCGCTGAACGACCACGCGATGCTGCTCGCCGGTGCAATCCCGGCGGCGGCGCTGGCGCTGCTGATCGAAGGGGGCTTCCGCGTCGGCGAGCGCTGGTTCGTGCCGGCGGGCCTGCGGATCAGCCAGCAGGACTCGCTTCGCAACGGCTGACGAATCGCCGCTGCGCTGCGGCTCACTCGACCCGCAGCATGCCTTTCATGGTCGGGTGCAGCGTGCAGATATACGAGTATTCTCCGGCGGCGCGCGCGACGTACTTCCACGAGCCGTCCGCCGCGATGTCGCGCGAGTCGAACTTGCCCGGCGCCGTGACCGTATGCGGAAACGGATCCTTGTTGGTCCAGACGACGGTGTCACCGCGCTTGACCGTCAGCGTCTCGGGCTCGTACTTCAGGCCGTCGATGACGACGCGATGCGCCGCGGGCTTGCCGGCGCCCGCGTCGACGGCCGCGCCGGCGCCAGACGCTCCGCCGGATAGGAGCATCGCGCCGACGCATGCCAGCGCGATCGCGAGCCGATGCGGCCCCGCTCTCACATCTTCATCGATGACTGGATCATCTTGGCGTGCTCGAGGTGCGCAACGAACGCGGGGCGCACCTTGGTGATCAGCGCCTTCAGCTCCTCGTTCTTGGCGCTCGGCAGCAGCGTCTTGTCGACCGCATCGAGCACTTGCTGGTGGTAGGCGACTTCGTGGTCGATATAGGCCTTGTCGAACGCCTTGCCCTTGAGCGTCTTCAGATTCTTCAGGTTGTCTTCGCCACCGGACTTGAGACTCTGGCTGGTGGGGTTGTCTTCAGGCTTGACCTTGAGCTTGGTGACCAGCGCCACCGCCTGCTTGTTGACGCCGGTGTGGTCGGTGACCATCATCTTGCCAAAGTCTTTGACGTCCTTGGTGCTGCCCTTCTGTTGCGCCAGCTTGCCGGCGTCGATGTCGACCTGGTTCGCGGTGACGACGATGTGCGCGATCTGCGCGTCGTTCGGAGCTTGCGCCGCCACACCACCGGCGGCGAGGAATAGAGCACTTGTAAGCACGATACCGATGTTCTTCATGACTTTTCTCCTGAGAATGACTAAGTTGCCCTGCCAGAGCATATACGCGCGGCGGACCCGGCCGGATGCATCGGGTCGAATATCAATCGAGCTTGCGCCAGCGTGCTAGCACGGCGACGACGATGTTGTCGCAGCGCTCGCCGGCAAAACCGAAGGCTTGCACCGTCACCACGTCGACTTCCCGCGCCATGGCTTCACGCAGCAGCGCCCGGGCGCGAAACGCTCTGCTGCGCACGGTCGCGGCGGGCACGCCGAGACACTCCGCCGCCTCGTCAACCGACATTTCCTCGACTTCGCGCAAAATAAACGCCGTGCGGAACTGATCCGGGAGCGCGTCGATGTTGCGCTCCAGCAAGCGGCGCACTTCGCCGCGGCTCGCGGCTGCGTCGGGCTGCTCGGCACTTGCTTCGGTCATCGCGCCCTCCTCGGCGTCGCGTTCGGCGATCCACGCGTCGGACTGCACATCGAACGGCAGTACGACTCCCGCGCGCTTGGACTTGCGCAAACGCCCATAAGATTCGTTGATAACTATGCGGGCGAGCCAGGTCGACAAGCGCGAGCCGCCGCGAAAACCTTCGATGTTGCGAAACGCCGCGAGATAGGCCTCCTGAACCGCATCTTCGGCCTCCGCCTCGTCACGCAGGATCGTCCGCGCGATGCGATAGAGCATCTGGTTGTGGCGGCGCATCAGCAGCTCGAACGCAAGTTGTTCGCGCCGCCCGATGCGGCGGGCGAGCTCGGCGTCGTCCGGCGCATCGGCTGCGGCCGCACTGACAAGGCTGGTCTTTTTCGACGTCACTATGGGTCCTTGGTCATTAGATGAAGATGTCGGCGCCGGCGTTCCGGCGGCGTGCCAGCGTCTCGAGGAGGCCGTGCTGCCGGACGCGGGATGGCGGGCGGGCGGTAGGCGGGCCGGTCCGCCAGCGCGCCAACAGGACAAGCGCTCCGTTCAGGATGGATAATCACCGCTCGTCCCCGATTCGAGGCAGCCCATGAGCTTGCTGATTCTCGGCCTGATCGTGTTCCTCGGCGCACATTCGCTGCGCATCTTCGCCGATTCCTGGCGCACCGCGCAGGTCGCGCGCATGGGCGAAGGTCCATGGAAGGGCCTGTACTCACTCGTATCGATCGCGGGATTCGTGCTGCTCATCTGGGGCTTCGGGCGGGCGCGGGCCGACACGACGGTGCTCTGGCAGCCACCGTCATGGACGCATTACGTTGCCGCGCTGTTCACGCTGGTCGCGTTCGTGCTCGTCGTGGCGGCATACGTGCGCGGCACGCGAATCAAGAGCGTCCTCCATCATCCGATGATCCTCGGCGCGAAGTCCTGGGCGTTCGGCCACCTGATCGCCAATGGCACGCTGGCCGATGTTGTACTTTTCGGCGGCTTTCTCGTCTGGGCGATTGTCGATTTCGGCGCGTCGCGACGCCGCGATCGCGCCGTCGCCACCGTTTACCCGGCGGGCACGGCAGGCCGCGATGCAATTGCCATCGCAATCGGCGTCCTCGCCTGGGCCGTGTTCGCCTTCTATCTGCACGAGCGCTGGATCGGTGTGCTGCCTTTCGGCTGATATGACGATGCATCGTCCAGGCAGCAGGATTGCGATCGTCGCGATGGTCTACGCCGCGCTGCTTGCCGCCGGATGCGCCGGCGTAAAGCCATCGGCTGCGCCGGCGCCGTCGGCCGCGCCGGTTACGCCGTCGGTCGCCGAACCGGCGAAGAGCGGCCCGCCCGCCGCGGCATCTGCGCCTGCTGTCACTGCGCCCCCGACGTCCCCAGCCGCAGCGCCCGCTCCACCCGCCCAGACGGCCGCCAGGCCCCCCGCGCCGGAAGCGAAGGCCCCGGCGAAGACTGCTGCGGCACCTGTTGCGGCGGCAACCAAAGCGGCCCCGCCGGCCGAAGCCGCGAAGCCCAAGGCGCCACCGCTGGATCTGAAGGCGCTGGAGGCAAACCTGAAGGAAACCAAAGCCATCGGCGTGCTGACCAAGCTTTCGCTGAAGAACCAGGTCGACGATTTGCTGGCGCAGTTCCGCGCGTTCTATCAAGGCAAGCTCAAGACGACGCTGGCCGAGCTAAGGCGACCCTTCGATTTGCTGGTGCTCAAGCTGCTGGCGCTGTTGCAAGACAGCGACCCGTCGCTGGCCGCGGCAATAATCGCGTCGCGCGAGGCGATCTGGGGCATCCTCTCCGACCCGGTCAAGTTCGCATCGCTGAATGGAGGCTGAAGCAATGATGAACAAGAGAGCAATCCTTGGAATGCTGTCGATTGCGGCGGCGCTTGCCGCGGGCGCCACGTCCGCCGCCGACGATGCGATGGTCAAGAAAGACCTGACGGCCGTGATCGCATTGCAGGGGCTGCCCTGCGGCCAGGTTACCGAGGTCAAGACGCTGGGCGAGAACGACCATATGGCGTCCTGCCAGGACGGCAACCGGTATCACGTATTCATCAACGCCCAGGGCCGCGTCGTCGCGCAGAAGCAGTGAATCCGACGGAAGAAATCCCCGTCGCGCGCTGTTACTCAAGGGTCCCGGCGGCGCGAGCTACGCAAGCCCCGTGACAAGCTGGGCTTAAGCGCCGCGCGGCTTCAGGTCAGCAAGCACGGAGTCAAGCCGCCGCTATAATCGAAAGCGGTGGCGGACGGCGGCCCGTACCCGCTGCTAGCCGAACGTTCCGCCCATCAGGTCGACCAGGAACTCCGCGACCCAGACCCGGCCCGGACCGCCCAGGTACGTCGCGCCACGTCCCGTCGGAAGATGCCAGACGGTCACCGACAAGGTCGCCGTCGGCGCATGCGCCGGCCGCTTGCCGGGCAGCCGTTTGACGTCGAGCAGAAACTCGTCGGGCCAATAGCCCTGCCGCGCGACGGCCGTCGTGAACGCGCGCTGATCCTCGAGGCCCAGGTAGTGTTGCCCGCCCGGGTAAATTGTCGGCCGCAGCTGTCCCCTTGCCCCAGGTGCGACCGGATCCATCAGTGCTTCGATTTCGTTCTCCTCGAGCGCGACTTTCGCGCCCCGCCTAGGACCGGCGTTATGCGGCCGGGCGGATGACATGAAGTTAGCAACGTCCGCGCCACGGCTTGCGAATCATCGGCTTAGTGCTCGATTGTCGGTTCGCCCTGGCGAGATTGTAAGAAAGCGCGCCAGTGGGCAGTTTGTAGCGCACTGGGAAAGGGGATATTTCCACAAGCTCCACGCGCTCGACACCGTGTTACTCGACTTGGCGCCCGGACAAGGCGGCGCTGGAAAAAGCGATGCAGGGACATATCGTCGCGCAGGCGGTCTTGCACCTATCAGAAACGCTAGTAGGCGCCTGCGCCGTATCCAATGGTTGATCCCGGCCGTCGCTTGAGAGTAGAGTCCTTCGAAGTCGATCAGGATCGTCCGGGATTATTCGCAATCGAGCCTGCGCCTTTCGATGACGGTGGCACGGTTAGTGCGTGTGGCCGCACACGGAGGTAGATAACCAGCATGGATTCCGTCATTGCGCTTGCGGACCTGCAATCGATCTACTCGGTCGCCGAAGTCGACCGGGCGGCCGAGGACGGCGCAGCCCGGCGCAATGAAGGACTGAAGAGCTGGTACGACCGCATGCGCGAGCTCGGCGGCTCGCGCTACATCATCAAGCCGTCGACCGCGGCCGCAGTCGACGAGTTGCACGAGACATCGCCGAATTTCGCCAACGTCGTCGACGATCTGCGCAAATACCTGGCGCTGGCCATCGCCGGTAACGAAGCGGTGCAGTTCACGCCGCTGCTGCTGCTGGGCGAGCCCGGCCTCGGCAAGACCTACTTCGCGAAAAAGCTCGCCCAGGCGCTGGGCACCGGCTTCGAGTTCGTCTCGATGAGTTCGCTCACCGCCGGCTGGATCCTCACCGGGGCGTCGGCGCAGTGGAACAACGCGCGGCCGGGCAAGGTCGCGCATACCTTGATCGACGGCGAATTTGCCAATCCGGTCGTCGTCCTGGACGAGATCGACAAGGCCGGCGGCGACTCGCGCTACGATCCGATGGGCGCGCTGTACACGCTGCTCGAGCGCGACACTGCCGCGCATTTCAAGGACGAGTTCATCGATGTCGACATGGATGCCTCGCACATCCTCTGGATCGCCACCGCGAACGACGAGTCGATGATTCCGGAGCCGATCCTCAATCGAATGAACGTGTACGCGATCGACCGCCCCGATGCAGCAGGCGCCCGCACGATCGCCCTGGCCGTCTATCACGAGATTCTCGACGCGCATCGCTGGCCGTTCCCGCCTGAGCCGACCGAGTCGGTGCTCGAGCGGCTGGCCGCCGTGCCCGCGCGGGACATGCGCAAGCTGCTGCTCGACGCGCTCGGCACCGCCCGGCTCGCCAATCGCGATTACCTGGTGCCCGAAGACATCGACGCGAAGAAGCTCTGCGGCCGAAAGGCGCGGGTCGGATTCTGATCGAGCGGAACCGATGCGCAACCGCTGGACTTCCCGATCACCGCGCGTATCCTAGGCTCATGACGTCGCGCCAGCGCAGGGCACTCAAGATCTCGACACCGACACCGCAGCAGGAAGAGGCGTCGTTCGTCCGCAGCTTGGAAAAGCACGGGCAAGCCGTCGCCGGCAAGGGAACGTTGCCGGCGGGCGCGACGCA
>JBDTXW010000173.1:0-5997 GCA_040005975.1 Betaproteobacteria bacterium
GGCTCCTGTCCGTAGTGCCGCTGCAGCTCGCGGCCAACGAGCAGATTGAATTTTTGATCGGTGCCGCCGAGCTCGACGTCGGCCTCGAGCGCAACCGAGTCGTAGCCTTGCGCCAGCGGATAGAGGAATTCGTGGACGGCAATCGGCTGACCGTTGGCATAGCGCTTGGCAAAATCATCGCGCTCGAGCATGCGCGCAACCGTGTATTTGGCCGCCAGCCGGATCATGCCATCGGCGCCGAGCGCGGAAAGCCACTTGGCGTTGAATGCGACCTCGGTGCGGTCCCGATCGAGGATCAGGAACGCCTGATCGGTGTAGGTCTTGGCGTTGGCCTCCAGTTCTTCGCGCGAAAGCGGCGGGCGCGTGATGTTGCGTCCTGTCGGGTCGCCGATCATCCCGGTGAAATCGCCGATCAGGAAGATGACGTGGTGGCCGAGATCCTGCAGTTGCCTGAGCTTGTTGAACTGAACGGTATGGCCCAGATGCAGGTCGGGGCGCGTCGGATCGAACCCTTCCTTGATGCGCAGCGGCTTGCCGCGCGCGAGCTTCGCGGCGAGCTCGGCCTCGACGATCAGCTCGTCGGCGCCTCGCTTGAAGATGGCTAGCTGCTGGGGTATGTCGATCGGCATGGAGGCGGTGTCTGCTACAATCCGCCGGTCCGCGCAATGGCAGGGAGGCGATTCGGGCGTGAGCAAGCTCGGGATTCTAGCGCAAAGGGCGGGTGCAGGCCGCGTTGCGGCCGTGTTCGCCGTGATGATCATCGGCGTCGTCGCCGCGTTCGGATTCGTCCCGGGCACGGTGACGCCCGAACTGGCCACGCGGCTGGTCGTCCGCGACCTCGCGATGCCGGCGCTGATAGCGCCATCGAGCGGCGAAGCTTACTGGCGCGAAGCGCGAATCGAGCGGGGCGACACGCTGGGCAGCGTCCTTGCCCGTCTGTCGGTCACCGATGCCGCCGCGCAGCAGTTCTTGCGCACCGACCAGGGTGCGCGACCCCTTTATCAATTGATGCCCGGCAAGTCCGTTCGGGTCGAGACCGACGACGACGGACGGCTGCTCGCGCTGCGCTACCTCGCGCAGGGCGGCGCGCTGCTCAACGTGAAGCGCAGCGCCGAAGGCTTCGTCGCCGCAAGCGCTCCGCCCGGCTACGGCGTACGCACCGAGGTGCGCGCCGGCGAGATTCGCTCGTCGCTGTTCGGCACCGCCGATGCCATCGGCCTGCCCGACGCGGTGACTATGCAGCTTGCCGAAGTCTTTTCCGGCGACATCGATTTTTACCACGACCTGCGCCAGGGCGACCGCTTCGCCGTCGTCTACGAAATGCGCGATGTCGACGGCGCGCCGACCGGTGCCGGGAAGCTGCTCGCCGCGGAGTTCGTCAACAAGGGTATCAGTTACCGGGCGTTTCTCTGGCGCGGGGCCGACGGCAGCGAAGCCTATTACACCCAGGACGGCAAGAATCTCCGCAAGGCGTTTCTGCGCTCACCGGTCGAATTCACGCGCATCACGTCGGGCTTTTCGCTGGCCCGATTTCATCCGTTCCTGCAAACCTGGCGCGCACACAAGGGCGTCGATTTCGCTGCCCCGACGGGGACGGCGGTGCGCGCCGCCGGCGACGGCAAGGTCATCTTCGCCGGCCGGCAAAACGGCTATGGAAACGTCGTCATCCTGCAGCATGCCGGCGCGAACTCGACCGTGTATGCGCACCTGTCGCGATTCGCCGCGGGGACGAAACCCGGCGCACGAGTCGCCCAGGGTGCCGTTATCGCCTACGTCGGGCAGACCGGCTGGGCGACCGGTCCGCATCTGCACTACGAGTTCCGCATCAACAACGTGCAGCGCAATCCGATGACCATCGCGCTGCCCGACGCGCCTCAGCTCGCTAGCGCGCACCTGCCGGCATATCTCGCGGGGACTGCACCGCTGGTCGAAGCGCTCTCACTCGGCCGCGTCGTTACCATTGCCGCCGGGGAGTAGCTCCCGGCAAGCCGCGGCGGGACCGATGCGCAGCGAGCTCTACATCGGTCTGATGTCGGGGACCAGCGTCGACGGCGTCGATGCGGTGCTCGCCGACTTCGGCGCCGTGCCCTGGCGAACCCGCGCCCGCCATCATGTTGCGTTCGACGCAGCCCTTCGCACCGGGCTCGAGGCGCTGCAGAAAACCGGGGCGGACGAGCTGCATCGCGCCGCGCTCGCCGCCAATGCGCTGATGGATTGCTGCGCGGCTGCGGTGGCGGGCATTCTTGCCGACGCGGACTTGACCCCGCCCGACATCGCCGCCATCGGCCTGCACGGGCAGACGGTGCGGCATCGGCCCGAGCTCCAGTACACCACACAGCTCGCCAACCCGGCGCGGCTCGCCGAAGCCTGTCGCATCGCGGTCGTTGCCGATTTCCGCAGTCGCGACGTGGCCGCGGGCGGGCAGGGAGCGCCGCTGGCGCCCGCCCTGCATGCTGCGCTGTTCCAGGAGGCCGCACGACACCGCATCGTGCTCAATATCGGCGGCATCGCGAACATCACCGACCTTCCGGCCGCGGGTCCGGTGCGCGGCTTCGACACCGGACCGGGCAACACGCTACTCGACGCCTGGTGCATGCGGCACCGGCGCGAAGCGTTCGACCGCGACGGCGCATGGGCAGCGACCGGGCGGCCGATCGCGGCATTGCTCGATCGTCTGCGCGCCGATCCTTTTTTCGCGCTGCCGCCGCCAAAGAGCACCGGTCGCGATCACTTCAACCTGCGCTGGCTGGAGGCGCAGCTCGAATCGGCGTACGCACCGGCCGACGTGCAGCGAACGTTGCTCGCGCTGACCGCAGCGACGATCGCGCAGGCGATAGCGACGCATTGCGCCGACGCGTCAGAGGTGCTGGTGTGCGGGGGCGGCGCGAACAACGGCGCGCTGTGGCGCGAGCTCGCGTCCTACCTCGGCGCGCGCGCGCTCGTCACGACCGCGGAGTATGGCGTCCCGGTCAGCGACGTCGAGGCCCTTGCGTTCGCATGGCTCGCGCGCGAAACGCTCGCCGGACGGCCGGGCAATCTGCCGGCGGTTACCGGCGCCCGGGGCGCACGCGTGCTGGGGGCCGTCTATCCGGCGTAGTCGAGTGCCGGAATGAAAAACGGGCGCCGCTGCCAGGCAGGGCGCCCGTTATCCGGAACCGATCGAAACTTCAGGCCGTCGAGAACGACGAGCCGCAACCGCAGGTCGTCTTGGCTTGCGGGTTCTTGATCACGAATTGCGCGCCCTCAAGACCTTCCTGGTAATCGATCTCGGCGCCGACCAGGTACTGGTAGCTCATCGGGTCGATCAGCAGCATCACGCCGTTCTTTTCCATCGACGTATCGTCTTCGTTGACGGTCTCGTCGAATGTGAATCCGTACTGGAAGCCCGAGCAGCCGCCGCCGGTGACGAACACCCGCAGCTTGAGGTCGGGATTGCCCTCCTCGTCGATCAGCGTCTTGACCTTCGCCGCCGCAGCGTCGGTGAACACGAACGGGGCGGGCATTTCGGTCATTGCATTCATCATCTACTCCAGTTTATCGACCTCATTATCGGCCGCACTGCGTATTCGGTCAATTCGCGACGCATCGCGCTTTACTCGCCGGTTGCGCGCTTCAATTCCACCACGTCGGCAGTCTCCTGGCCGGCGTGCATCAGCTTGCCCTGGACGATCGCGCCGACGTGCATCTCCAGAGTACGGTAGACCACGTCTCCATGGACCTGCGCCTTGGCCTGCAGTTCCAGATGATCGCTGGCGCTGACGGGGCCGGCGACCGCTCCATTGATGACCACATGCGAGACGCGGACTTCGCCTTCGACGCGTGCATGCTCGCTTATCACTAGCGTTCCGGGCTGGTTGTCGACCGTCGCGACCTTTCCGTGCACGGTGCCATCGATACGCAGTCCGCCCGAAAACACGAGGTTGCCGTCGAGCCGGGTGCCGGCGCCGATGAGGCTGTCCAGCCGCTTTTGCGTCGGACGAGTCTTCCTCTGGTCGAACATGGGGCCTCCTAGGAAAGGTTCAAGCTGCGCGTTGCCTTGGGGTTGGGCTGCCCCTGCTCGAGAACCTTCGCCTGCAGGCTCTTGAGCTGACTGCCGGGCGGCACGCTGATCGTTCCTTCAACTCTCTGATAATACTTGAATTTCAGTTGCAGTGCCGAAGCGCGCTCCGGCTGGCCTTCAGGCAGCTCGATAGTCATCGGCCCGTTCTTGTCCACCAGATTCGCCTGCATCGTCAACCGGCCGGAAAATTCATCGGTCGGGTTGCCACCGCGCACGATCAGCAGACTGTACCGATAGGCATCATCGCTCGAGCGCTCGGCGGACAGCCGCTGTATCGAAATCGCGCCCTGCTTGCCGCTGTCGCTGAACAACTGCTGCAGGAAGGCGAGTTCTTCCTTGATCTGCGTGTTTTCGTTCTGCAGATCCAGCGTCTGTCGGGACAAGGTCGTTTGCGCGCCGCGCGCAACGCCCAGATCGCTTTCGAGCTCGGCGCTGCGCGCGCGCAGTCGGACGTTGTCTTTCTTGAGCTCGTCGCGCTCGGCCTCGAGCCTGGCGCGCGTCTCGGCGACTTCGCCGCGGTTGAAGCCGCTCAGGAATTGCCCGAAGTCGAAGCCCCACCACCACATGCCGCCGACCAGCGCGATAAGAATCAACGCCAGCGGAATCTTCAGCCGCCAGCTGTGCTCGATGCGCACGGCCATTCTGGCCGCACTGATGCCGAAGTGCTGGCGGAGCTTGCGGCCGACGGCGCGCGTGGTCACCATTTGATGATCGCCGCCATTAACGCTTCAGGGCATCACCGGCGGGGCGGTCAAGCCGGTCGTCTCGGCCAGACCGAACATCAGGTTCATGTTCTGGATTGCCTGTCCGGCGGCGCCCTTGACCAGGTTGTCCTCGACGGCCAGCACGACGGCAATGTCGCCGCCCTGCGGCCGGTGGACGGCGATGCGGCAGACGTTGGACGCGCGAACCGATCGGGTCTCCGGATGGCTGCCTGCCGGCATGACATCGACAAAAGGCTCGCCGGCGTAGCGCTTTTCGTACAGCGCCTGCAGATCGACATTCCGGTCGGTCAGGCGCGCGTAAAGGGTGGCGAGGATGCCGCGGATCATCGGTACCAGATGCGGCGTGAACACGACCGTCACCGGAGACTTGCTACGGCCGTTTAAGCCGTGCACGACTTCGGGATGGTGGCGGTGGCCGCCGACGTTGTAGGCCTTGAAGTTGTCCGAAGCCTCGCTGAACAGCAGGCCCAGCTCTGCCTTGCGGCCGGCGCCCGAGACGCCGGACTTGGCGTCGGCAATCAGATGCTCGACGTCGACGACGCCGGCTTCCACCAGCGGCAGGAATCCGAGCAGGATCGCCGTCGGATAGCAACCGGGGTTGCCGACGATGCGGGCCTTGCGGATCGCGTCGCGGTGCATTTCCGGCAGGCCGTAGACCGACTCGGCAAGAAGGTCCGGGCAGGCGTGCGGCATTTTGTACCAGCGCTCGAACTCGGCCGTATCCTTCAGCCGGAAGTCCGCGGCCAGGTCGATGATCTTGACGCCGGCACCGACCAGCTCTCGCGCCTGCGCCATCGCCACGCCGTGGGGTGTGGCGAAAAAGACCACGTCGCAGCGCGCCAGCCCAGCGTCGGCCGGATCGCTGAATTTGAGCTCGGATAGCGGCCCTAAGCCGCGCAGGCTCGGAAACATCTTGCCGACCGGCACCCCGGCCTCGGACCGCGAGGTAATGGCCTGGACGCGAGCCTCCGGATGCACGGCCAGGAGCCGCAGCAATTCGACGCCCGTGTAGCCGGTCCCGCCGACGATGCCTACGTTGATCATGCCTGCCTCATCGAACCGGCGATGATTCTAGCACCCCGGCCGCATTGTATGACATTGGAATAACGCCGCGGACTGGGCCTAAACACAAAGGCCGCCTTGCGGCGGCCTTGGGCAATCGTTAAGGCAGCGGTGGCCGCTTTAGCGCTTGGAGAACTGCTTGCGGCGTCG
>JBDTXW010000174.1:0-5963 GCA_040005975.1 Betaproteobacteria bacterium
GGCATCTTGGCCGCCGGCCAGCGGCGCAGCGACTGCGGATCGCGGATCAGCCGCCGCAGCGCATCGACGCGCATGTATTCGGTGGGGTTGTACGGAACGTTCAGGTCCGGGCCGACGGTCGCGTCACCGCCCAGATTCAGCGTGTGGCAGACCGAGCAGTTTTTTTCGAACACCGCATAGCCGCGCCGGGCGGCATCGTGCGCCGACAGGCTCGCCGCCGGCGCGAGCATCGGATAGCGCTTAGCCAGCGGCGCGACGACCTCGATGCGCGCGACCTGGTACGGCCACTGTTCCGGCGTGATGCCGGCACGCTCGGGGCGCAGCCACACCAGATAGAACGGGCCCGCGCTTGCGGCCGCCTCCGGCTTGAGCGCGGGCCAAGGCGCGTCGGCAGGTTCGATGGCCAGATACGCGGTCGCGCCGCTGTGCGAGAGCAGCAGCGCCGCCGGAAGCGTCGCCACGAAGCCGTCGCTGGCGACGAAGCGCAGCGTTTCGTCGGCGGCGACGCCACCGAGCAAGCTCGCCGCGGGAACCGCGCGAAAGGTCATGTCGCGCTTGTACGCGACATCGTTGGGTATCGTCACGCTCGTAGCCGCGGGCATGCCCAGAAGACTCTCGGGCGCATAGGTCGTCGTGCGTCCGGCGACAGTGACCGTCAGATTGGGCTCGGCGGCCGCGGCGAGAGCGGCGCTTCCGAGCGCCAGCCACAGCATCCACGTCGTCGCTGCCCGCGCGCGCATCATCGTGCTCATTCCTCGTGCGCGGCAAGGCGGACAATGTAGCCGCCGGATTTTTCGTCGCGTTCGAGACGCAGACTTCCGGCCTGCTCGGCGGCTTCGAGCATGCCGTTGAACGAGCGGAATCCGTAATACGATTCATTGAAGCCGGGACGCACGCGCTTGACCGCCTGCTTGACCATCGAGCCCCAGATCTTGTCGTCGCCGCCGCGTTCGGATACCAGCGCCTCGACGGTGCTGACGATGATGTCGATTGCCTCCTGCTGCCGTCCGCCAGCGTCGGCCTGTTTCGTCTCGGGCCGGTTGACGGCCGCGGCGCCGGCGCCGTCCCTGGCTTCCGCCGGGCCCGCAAGCGCTTCGGCGCCTTTTTTCCTCGCGCCGGCGGTGCCGGCAGCCTTCCTCGCGCCTGCCTTGCGCGACTCCGCCTTCTTTTGTTCGCGCACCAGATCGTCGTAGAAGATGAACTCGTCGCAATTCGCGATCAGCAGGTCCGAAGTCGAATTCTTGACGCCGACGCCGATCACGACCTTGTTGTTCTCGCGCAGCTTCGACACCAGGGGCGAGAAATCGGAGTCGCCGCTGATGATGACGAAGGTCTCGACGTGCGATTTGGTATAGCAAAGGTCGAGCGCATCGACCACCATGCGGATGTCGGCGGAATTCTTGCCCGACTGGCGGACGTGCGGGATTTCGATCAGCTCGAATGACGCCTCGTGCATCGCCGCCTTGAACGCCTTGTAGCGATCCCAGTCGCAATAGGCCTTCTTGACGACGATGCTGCCTTTGAGCAGCAGGCGCTCGAGTACCTTGCCGATGTCGAAGCGCTCGTACTTGGCGTCCTGGACGCCGAGCGCAACGTTCTCGAAATCGCAGAACAGCGCCATGTTGGTGACTTCGGGAGGGTTGGCCATGATGATCCGAAAAGTGCCTGGCGAGCGGCACTCGCCCAACCAAGCATCATAGCGCAAGCGACGTAAGGCGGGATGCAGGGCGCGACACGGCGCGTTTTCGGACCGGGCGGCGCCGGTTTAGACTTAGGGTTTTCCCGTCTACCCGCCCAAAGGAGCCCGTATGCTTCGCCGCCTGCTGTTCGTCATCGCGCTGCTGCCCGGTGTCGCATTTGCCGCCGGATTGTTCACGCTTTCGAGCGCCGAGATCAAGCAGAACGCGACGCTGGCCGATGCGCAGGTATTCAAGGGATTCGGTTGCGACGGCGGCAACATTTCGCCGTCGCTCGCCTGGAAGAACCCGCCCGCGGGAACGAAGAGCTTTGCGTTGACCGTCTACGATCCCGACGCCCCCACCGGCAGCGGCTGGTGGCACTGGGTGATGTTCAACATCCCTGCCGACGTCAATGCGCTTACCGCCGGCGCTGGCGATCCGGCGAGCGGCAAGGCCCCGCGTGCCGCCGTTCAGTCGCGCACAGATTTCGGCAAGCCCGGCTATGGCGGGCCGTGTCCGCCGAAGGGCGATGCGCCGCACCGCTACATTTTTACGATCTACGCATTGAAGGTCGATCATATCGACGTCGATCAGGACGCGAGCGGCGCCCTGGTTGGCTTCATGATCAACGCCAGCCGTATCGGCAAGGCCGCGATCACGGGAAAATACGGCCGCAAGTGACAAACCCGTCGACGCATCAAAGCGCGAGCAACGCGATGAGCGCCGCTGTGCCGACACTGTCGCTGCTGGAGGCACGCATACTCGGCGTGCTGGTCGAAAAACAGCACACGGTACCGGACATCTACCCGCTGAGCCTCAACGCGCTGACGGCGGGATGCAATCAGAAGACCAGCCGCGATCCTGTGCTGCACGCGAACGAGTCCGATGTCCAGGCCGGCATCGACCGGCTGCGTAGCGCTTCGCTCGTCGTCGAATCGAGCGGCGGCAGGGTGATGCGCTATGCGCACAACGTCGAGCGTGTGCTGGGACTGCCTTCGCAGGCGGTGGCGCTGATTGCCGCCATGATGCTGCGCGGACCGCAAACCGTCGGAGAGCTGCGCATCAGTTGCGATCGCCTGCATCGGTTCGCCGATGGATCGGCCGTCGAGGGATTCCTGCACGAACTGGCGGAGCGCGGCGCAGGGGCACTGGTCGTCATGCTGCCGCGGCTTCCCGGCGCGCGCGAAAGCCGCTGGATGCATCTGCTGTCGGGGCCGCCCGCGGCCGACGCCCGCGCCGATGCCGACGCGACGCCGGGGCCGCCGCCGGATGCTGCGCTCCAGGCGGAAGTCGCCGCGCTGAAGGAAAGCGTGGCCGAGCTCCGCGACGAGATCGCGTTGCTCAAGACGGCGATTGCCGGTTTGCGCCCCGCGCCGGAGGAGGACGGCGCCTGAGCGCGCTCTCCGCGGCGCGGCGAGCCGGCGATGCGACGCTCGCTGCAATCGCGGGCGCCAACCGTCGGGCCGGAACGGTGTAAACTGGCGCCAGAGGCGCGCGTCGCTGTTGTGACGCCGCGTCCTGCACTATCACCAGGAGGAGTTCGCAATGCGCTTGACCGGAGTTTTGTCGCTCGTTTTTGGCGCGGTCGCCCTCGCGGCAAGCGCGCAGGCGCAGGTTCCCGCCGGCTATCCCGCCGATTACAAGGCCATCGTCGACGGCGCGAAAAAGGAAGGCAAGGTCGTCGTCTACTCGACCACCGATGCCAAGCTGGTCACTCCGCTGATCAAGGATTTCGAAGCGGCGTTTCCCGGCGTCAAGATCGAATATACCGACCTCAATTCGACCGAAGTCTATAACCGCTTCATCAGCGAGAATGCGGCCAACGCGGCGTCGGCCGACTCGGTGTGGAGCTCGTCGATGGACCTGCAGATGAAGCTGGCCGCCGACGGCCTGGCGGCGGTGTACAAGTCGCCGGAAGCCGCGGCGCTGCCGGAGTGGGCGCACTGGAAGGACACCGTCTATGCGACGACGTTCGAGCCGATCGCCATCGTCTACAACAAGCGGCTGGTGCCCGCCGACGAAGTGCCGAAGACGCATGCCGACCTGGTCAAGCTGTTGACGACCAAGGCCGACAAGTACCAGAACAAGGTCACCGCATACGATCCGGAAAAGTCCGGCGTGGGTTTCATGCTCGCCAATCAGGACGCCAAGCTCGATCCCAATTTCTGGGAGCTGGTCAAGGCGCTGGGCGCGCGCAGCCTCAAGGTGCAGTCGTCGACCGGAACGATGCTCGAGCGCGTTTCCTCCGGCGAGAACCTGCTTGGCTACAACGTGCTCGGTTCCTACGCATTGACGCGGGCGAAGAAGGATCCGTCGATGGGCGTTGCGTTCACTACCGACTACAACCTCGTGCTGTCGCGCCTGATCTTCGTCTCCAAGAACGCCAAGAACCCGAATGCCGGCCGCCTGTGGCTCGACTATGTGCTGTCCAAGCGCGGGCAGACGATTACGGCGGAGCAGGCGGAGCTGTATTCAGTGCGCACCGACATGACCGGCAAGGACTCGGGGATCGGTTTCGCGAAGGAGCTGGGCAGTGCCGTCAAGCCGATCGCGGTCAGCGCAGACCTGCTGCAAGGGCTCGACCAGACCAAGCGACTGGCCTTTCTCAAGCAATGGCAAACGACGCTCGCCCGCAAATAAGGCGGTAGATGCAGCAGTTGCAGTCGTAGTCGTAGTCGAGCCCGGCGATGGCCGGGCCGGAGCGGCGGGCGGGGCCCAGAGGCTTCTAGCCGCAGGCGGGAATCTGGGATGGCAACCACGATCCACCACACATGATCGCCCGCAGCTTCAGCATACCGCGCACGACGGTGGTCGCAATCACCGCGCTGGTGGTGCTCACGCCGCTGGCGCTGATCTTCTGGCAGAGTTTCCTCAACGCGCCGTTCTTCAATCCGGCGCGGCACGTCGGCGTCGACGCCTATGCATTCATCTTCGCCGACGCCGATTTCTGGGATTCGCTGTTCAATTCCGTCGTGATCGCCGCCGGCATGGTTCTGATCGCGCTGCCGATGGGCGCGGCACTGGCGTTCCTGCTGACCCGTACCGACCTGCCCGGGCAGCGCGTCATCGAAGTGCTGGTGCTGATACCGGTGTTCGTTTCGCCGATGGTCCTTGCGTTCGGCTACGTCGTCTCGATGGGACCGGTCGGCTTCTACTCGCTGTGGGCCAAGCAAATCGTCGGCGACGTGCCATGGAACGTCTATTCGCTGACCAGCATTGCCGTCATCGCCGGTCTCACGCACGTGCCGCACGTCTATCTGTATTCGTCGGCGGCGCTGAAGAGCCTGGGCTCGGACGTCGAGGAGGCGGCGCGCGTCGCCGGCGCCAATCCGCTGAGGGTAGCGCTGAACGTCAGCCTGCCGATGACGATGCCGGCGCTGCTCTACGCCGGCGTGCTGGTGTTCTTTCTGGGATTCGAGCTGTTCGGACTGCCGCTGGTACTGGGCGACCCCGAAGGCCACCTGGTGCTGTCGACCTACCTTTACAAACTGACGAACAAGCTCGGCACACCTTCATATCACCTGATGGCGGCGGTCGCTGTGTGCATCGTCGCGATCACCTTTCCGCTGGTCCTCCTGCAGCGCTGGCTGCTCAAATCGGCGGGCAAATTCGTCTCGGTCAAGGGTAAGGCGACACGGCAGAAGCTCCTTCCCCTTGGCGGATGGAAATGGCTGGCGCTTGCAATCGTCGCGCTATGGCTCGCGTTCACGATCGTCGTGCCGATTTCGGGCATCGCGCTGCGTGCGTTCGTCGAGCAGTGGGGCGAAGGCATCAAGCTGGGCGACGTGCTTACGCTGGCCAACTTCCGTCAGGTATTCGACCAGAGCGATCAGGTGCGCGCTATCGTCAACACGTTTCTGATCGGCACGATCGGCGGCGGCCTCGCGGTCGCCTGCTATACGGCAGTCGCGCTCGCCGGCCACCGCCAGCAGGGTGGCGTCGCCCGGGTGCTCGACTACCTTGTGCTGATTCCGCGCGCGGTGCCGGGCCTGCTGGCGGGCCTGGCCTTCCTCTGGATCTTCCTGTTCGTGCCAGGGCTTAAGGAGCTGCGCAACACCGTAATCTCGGTCTGGCTCGCCTACACGGTCGTGTGGCTGGCCTATGGTCTGCGGCTCATTTCCAGCGCGCTGTTGCAGATCGGACCGGAGCTCGAGGAGGCAGCCAGCACCGCCGGTGCATCGCGCGCACAGGTGATGCGCGAAGTGACGCTGCCGCTGATACGGTTCGGATTGCTGGCGAGCTGGCTGCTGGTGTTCATGATCTTCGAGCGCGAGTATTCGACCG
>JBDTXW010000175.1:0-5951 GCA_040005975.1 Betaproteobacteria bacterium
TGGCGGCGACCTTGGCCAAATGCACGCACAGGTCCGCGGTGCCGCCGATGCCGACGCCGACGATGGTCGGCGGGCAGGTCTTGCCGCCGGCGTCGAGCACGCAGTCGATGACGAAGGTCTTGATCGCGTCGACACCCTCGGCCGGTACCGCCATCTTGAGCCAGGAGTTGTTCTCGGAGCCGCTTCCCTTGGGGATCATCTCGATCTTCAGACCCTCGATCTCATCTCCGTAGTCGATGTGGATCACCGGCACGCCGATGCCGCAGGACGTGTGCTCGTTGGTGCGCGTCAGCGGATGCACGATCGACGAGCGCAGCGGATGCTCGCGCGTCGCACGCTCGCAGCCCTTGCGAATCGCGGCCTTCAGAGCCGATCCGTCGCCGTCGCCGAAGCGGACGCCGCGCCCGATCGTGACGTTGTAGATCGGAATGCCGGTATCCTGGCAAAGGAGGTTGTCGGTCGCCTCGGCGACCGCGATGTTGCGGATCATCGTGCCCAGCACGTTCTGCGCGGTCGCCGCGGTCTCGCGTGCGGCGAGCGCGGCGAAGCCCTGCTTGATGTCGGGCGGCAGGATCTTGAGCGCGCGAATATAGAGCTCTTTGGCGACGTTCTCGACGAGGCCCGGATCGATGCGAAGCATCCTGTCAGTATAAGTTAAGCGCGAACGCCAGCGCGCAGAACACCGCGACACCGGCAGCGACGGCGACCCAGCTCCGCTGCGCCGGGCGGCGCCAGCCGATGAACTCGACCGAGAGCAGGCGCAGGCCGCCGGCGAGATGCGCAGCGAGCAGCAGGACCAGCGCCACTTCGGAGGCTTTCACCAGCGGCTGCTCGGTCCAGCGCAGGAAGTCGCCGAGCGCGGCCTCGCCGGCGAGCGCACGCCCCAGCACCCAAAAGTGGGCGGGCAGGAACAACGCCAGCAAAAGCCCCGAGACGCGATGGACGAGAAACGCCCAGTACGACGGGTGGTCGCGGTCGCGCCAGCCGGCGATTCTCACAGCACGACGGCCGCGACGGCGCGGATGCCCAAAGCGAAGAGCGCCACGCCGACGGCAAGCCAGCAGGCGTCGGCGCCGCGCCCACGCCAGCGCAGCCATTCGGACGCAATCGTGCGCAAGCCGATCGGCGCATGGATCGCCACCGCCACGACAAAGAGCGCGTAGAAGGCGCCCCAGAGCACGTTACCGCGCGTGCGGCCGAGGATGTCGGCCGCGCTCAAGCCGCCTTTCACCGCGGCGATCATCGTCACCAGATGGACCAGCACGCACACCGCGAGCACCGCCGCGCTCGCCCGCTGCGCGAGCCACAGGCGCGTCTGGCTGCGCGCGCTCACAGCTCGCCCTTGAGCGCGGCGCGCGCGGTCATGCGTTTGAGCCCCGCGATCGACGCCGTCGGCGACAGTTGCTTCGGACAGCGCTCGGTGCAGGCCGAGAGCGTGTGGCAGGCATGGCAGCCGGCGTCGCCGGCGACCGCCGCCAGCCGCTCTGCTCGAGCCCCGTCCCGCACGTCATTTTGCAAGGTCCAGGCCCGGTTGAGCGCCGCCGGCCCCAGGTACGACGGATTCCAGGCAACGACGTCGCACGACGCGTAGCAGACGCCGCAGCCGATGCACTCGATCGCCGCGTCGATCTCGCGTCGCGCCGGCGAAGCGGGAGCGACGCGCGCGAAATCATCGCGGCGGGACGCGGTCGGCGTGAACGCTCCGCCGGCCTTCGCCCATTTGTCGAAAAACTCGCGCATGTCGACGACCAGGTCGCGCACGATAGCCAGGTTCGCGAGCGGTGCGATTTGCAGGCGGTTGCCGGTCGCAACCTTCCCGACGTGCGTGCGGCAGGTCCAGCGCGCGCGGCCGTTGACCGTCATCGCGCACGAACCGCACATGCCGACCCGGCACGCGAAGCGGTAGGCGAGCGTCGGGTCCAGCTTGCGCTGGATCCAGGTAACGACGTCGAGTACCGTCTGTGCCTCGTGGCGCGGCACCGCGTACGTCTGGAACCGGCCCTTGTCGTTGCTGCCGCCCCGCCAGACGTCGACCTGGAGCAGGTCAGGTTCGCGCATCACCATGGTAGAGGCGCACCGTGTGGCGCGCGTCGGCGAAAAAGAGCCACCTCTCCGCGAGGAGCCCGGCGAGCGCGAGCACGGCGACGGCGAGCGCTGCCGCCCAGTGGCGCGGGCCGGCGACGAGCCAGATCAGGGGGATCACGAAGCCTAGCACCAGCGCCGCGCCGCGCAAGGCCTGCGCGTGCCGCCGCGCCAGGCGAAAGATGAACTCGTCGGTGAGAAATGTGCGCTGCGTGTGACCAGCGTCGAACAGTCGCGCCTGCGCCACGCTGACACCGGGCGGGCGCACCCCCTGCGGCACGCCGATCGCCTGCTCGAGCGTCAGCACGGATTTGCCCCGGCGATCGGCCGCGCCATGGCGCCAGTAGCCGAGCTTGGCGACAAGCGCCGCCACACCCAGTGCCGCCGCAAGCCAGGCCCAGATGCGGGGCTCGCCACCATAGCCGATGGCCAGTACCAAGAGCACCAGCGCCCCGGACCAGTGGCCGAGCAGCAGGTACGCTGCCGGCGTCCACGCCGTGCGCCATTGCCGGATCGGCTTCAGGCTCGCGTAAATCATCGCCGTGCATAAGAGCAGACCCCAGGCAAGCAGGCAGATCACGATGGCCGACACCGCACGCCGCACGCCGGCGGCACCGAACGACACCACCAGCAGATAGAAGAACGCCAGCGGAAAGAGCAGCGCCGCGAGCACCGCTTCGCGTGAGAGCCACGATGTGCGTAAGCGCGCAAAAGAGCGCCATGCATTCGAAGGCTTGGCCAGATGCAGCACCGACGACGCGAGTCCGGCGGCGACCAGGAGCAGCGCCAGCACAATGCCGCGCGGCAGCACGGCCGGCGACAACAGCGGCACCGGGCACAAATCGGCCAGCGCCAGCAGCGCGAGCAGACCCAGGCCGGCGCCCGAGGCAACGGTGAAAAAGACGATGCTGAGCGCGGGCTTCATCTCAAGGCGCGGCGCTTCGGACCGCGTCAGCGGCGGATGGCGGGGCTCGCGAGGCTCGCCAGCCCGCGTTCGAGCAGCGCGCGCGCATCGTCGACGCCGGGCAAGGCCTTCGGCTCGCGCGGCGGCAGATAACGATTGACCGGCGCGTAGCCGAGCTCCGGCAGCAGCCCGAAGCCGCCGCGCTCCGCGGTGACGCGGGAGACTTCGGATTCCGGATCGTCAAAGTCGCCGAACATCCTCGCGTGCGTCGGGCAGGCGAGGACGCATGCCGGCTGCCGGTCTTCCGGCGGCAACAGCTCGTCGTAAATGCGATCAACGCACAGCGTGCACTTTTTCATCGTACCGGACGCTTCATCGAGCTCGCGAGCGCCGTACGGGCAGGCCCACGCGCACAGGTTGCAGCCCATGCACTTGTCCTGATCGACCAGGACGATGCCGTCGGCGCGCTTGTACGACGCGCCGGTCGGGCACACGCTCACGCAGTCGGCATCGGCGCAATGCAGGCAAGACATCGGGAAGTTGATCGTCTTGCTCGCCGGGTAATCGCCGACCTCGTAATGGCGGACCCGGTTGAGCCAGACGCCGGAAGGCTCGGCGCCGAACGGCTGATAATCGGACAAGGGTCCGCTGACCGACGACGACGCATTCCATTCCTTGCACGCGGTCGCGCAGGCGTGGCAACCCACGCAGGTGTCGAGATCGATCAAGAGACCCAGCTTCATCGTCCCACCCGGATGCGGCTCGTCGTGCTCATCGGGGGCTCTTGCTGGTCCAGCGCAGTATCGCCGGACGCACGCCGTCATCGCCCGGAATGCGCATGGCCGGCGCGACGGTCGGCCATACGCCGGTCTCACCCGGCGGGCACTTGCGGATACTGACCCGCAAATCGAACCACGCCGCCTGCCCGGTCACCGGATCGGAATTGGTCAGGCGGCGCTCGTCGCTCGCATGCTTGGGCAGCAGTTCCGAAATAAGGTGATTGAGCAGGAAACCCGCCGTCGCTTCCGGCGCTTCCGCGCCGAGGCCGGCCGTTCCCGCCTGACGGCCGATTGCGTTCCAGGTCCAGACGGTATTCGCTTCGCAGCCTTCCATCGTCTTCAACTGGCAGCGGATTCGCGCGTGGCGCGAGGTCACCCAGACCCAGTCCAAATCGGCCAGGCCGAGCTTTCGCGCGGTGCCGCGATTCATGTACAGGTAGTTCTGCGCGACGATCTGGCGCAGCCACACATTCTGCGAATCCCACGAGTGATACATCATCATCGGCCGCTGCGTGATCGCGTGGAACGGGTAGGCCTCGTGCGACCGCGCCCGGCTTTCGAGCGGCTCGTACCAGAAAGGCAGCGGGTCGAAGTACGTGGCCAGCCGCTCGCGGTCGGTCGCCGACGGCGGCTGGGGGCCGTCATAGAGTCCCTGTCCGGCGAGGCGAAACTTCTGCAGCGGTTCCGAATAGATCTGCAGAATCACCTGCACCGGCGGAGTCCCGAACAGCGCATGCTTTTCGGCAAACTCCAGGTAGTCCTTGTTCGCGAACCGGTAGTAACGCATGTTCTCCGGCCACGGATAGCTGAAGAACGACTGGTGCTCGATATACTTCTCCCACTGCTTCGGGTTGGGCTCGCCGCGCAGATGCGATTCGCCCTCCTTGCCGCGCCAGCCGGCGAGAAAGCCGATGCCGGGGAGCTTCTCGTAATTGACTATGAAATCGCGGTAGTCGCTGAACTTGCGCGAGCCGTCTTCGCGCGTGAACGCGGGAAACTTCAGTCGCGACGCGAGCTCGACCAGCACGTCCTGCCAGGGCCGCACGTCGCGATCGGGCTTGAGTATCGGATGCCGGATCGAATCGGCGGCCGCGTCGGGTTCCGAGATCGGGCGGTCGAGCAACGAGATCGCGTCGTAGCGTTCCAGATACGTCGTATCCGGCAGGACGAGATCGGCAAAGCTGACGGTCTCGGACTGGAAGGCGTCGACGACGACGACGAACGGGATCGCGTATTCGCCGTGTGCGGCGGTGCGAGCGAGCATTTCGCGCACGTCGCCGGTGTTCATCGACGAATTCCATGCCATGTTCGCCATGAACAGCAGCAGCGTATCGATCGGGTAGGGATCGTGGTTGGCAGCGTTGGTGATGACCATGTGCATCAGGCCGTGCGCCGCGAGCGGCGATTCCCACGAATAGGCCCGGTCGATCCGCAGCGGCTTGCCGTCCTTGTCGATGACCAGATCCTCGGGCCGCGTCGGATTGCCGTTGGGCATCCGCTTCAACGGCGTGTCCGGCGCGAAAATCACCTTCGGATCGTTTTCGGGGAGCGTCCGCATCGGAATGCGCCGCGGGTACGGCGCGCGCGCGCGAAAATTTCCCGGGCCCTCGAGCGCACCCAGCAGCATCTGCAGCAAGTGCAGCGCGCGGCAGGTCTGGAAGCCGTTGGAGTGCGCCGAGACGCCGCGCATCGCGTGCATCGCGACCGGGCGGCCGATAACCTTATCGTGCGTGCGCCCGTGCATGTCGGTCCAGCGAATCGGCAGCTCGACCGCTTCGTTGAACGCGACGTGCGCGATCTCGTGCGCGATGCGGTTGATCGTCGCCGCCGCAATCCCGCATTCGGCCGCGACGCTCTCGGGTGCGTAGCGCTCGTCGAGGTAGCGCTCGGAGAGCAGCGAGAACACCGTCTTGGCGCGGCGACCGTCGGGCAATTCGACGCTCGCGAGCAGCGCGGGCGCGATGTCGGGAAGGTGGCCGTTGGCGAAGGCCTGCGCGTCCTGGTCCCAGACCAGCGGATTGTCCTGATCGTCGCGGGCGAACAGCCCGTCACCGGACACGCCCGGCGTCTGCACGACCAGCCAGGGCGCGTTCGTATAGCGGATCAGGAACTCCCAGTCGACCGCGCCGCGCTTGAGCAGCACGTGGACGATGGCCAGCGCCAGCAGGCCGTCGGTCCCCGGACGG
>JBDTXW010000176.1:0-5882 GCA_040005975.1 Betaproteobacteria bacterium
GCCGCTTCCCGCATGAATTCTCCGGCGGCCAGCGTCAGCGCCTGTGCATCGCACGCGCGCTCGCGCTCGAGCCCAAACTGCTGGTCGCCGATGAAGCCGTGTCGGCGCTGGACGTCTCGATCAAGGCGCAGGTCATCAATCTGATGATGGACCTGCAGGCCGAGATGGGGCTGGCCTATCTCTTCATCTCGCACGATATCGCAGTGGTCGAGCGGGTAAGCCATCGCGTCGCAGTGATGTATCTTGGCGAGATCGTCGAGATCGGGCCGCGGGCCGCCATCATCGAAAATCCGCAGCATCCGTATACGAAGCGGCTGATCGCCGCCGTGCCGGTGCCGGAAGCGGGCCGCCGCACGCTCCGGCGCGGACTGTCGACGACCGAGGTGCCCAGCCCGGTGCATGAAACGGACTATGTGCCCGCGCCGCGTCTCTATCGCGAGGTCGGGCCGGGGCACGTCGTGCAGGCATTCGATGCGTAGCGCGGCACGTGTGAAACTACCGGCCTGGCGCCTTTTCCCGGATGAACATGAGCGACGACAAGCTTCGATTGGTGATCTTTGGGGCGAGCAACATCCTCTCCGATCTCTTCGACTGCGCGCTGGCCAACGATCTGGTCCCCTTCAAGGTGGTTCTGCACCTCCCTGAAGACAACGACGAACGCAGCATTCCCGTGGCCGTGCGCGTTGCGCGACTCGCACCCTTGTGCCCGCCGCCTGCCATCGAACCACTATCTGCATTCCGGCCCGCCGTGGGCGAGGTATATCTCCTCGGCCCGACCACACCGACGCGCGCCATACTCGCGGCAGAATTGCAACGCCGCTTTGATCTTGCGTTTCATACGCTGGTGCACCCGACCGCCTATGTCTCGCCGCTGGCCACGATCGGTGCCGGTACCTTCGTGGGCGCGCGCAGCGTTATCGCGGCCGGTGCTGCGATCGCTGAGCACGTATTCATCAATCGTGGCTCGACGATCGGGCACGACACCAGCGTCGGGGCCTTCAGCCGAATCCAACCCGGCAGCAATGTCGGCGGGTTGTCGCGGCTCGGGCGCGGCGTCACCGTTGGCATTGGTGCGACGCTGATCGAGCGCCTCGTCGTCGGCGACAATGCCGTGATCGGGGCCGGGAGTACGGTGCTGGACGACGTGCCCGAGAATGTCGTCGTCATCGGTACCCCGGCGCGGGTCAAAAAATCGATCGCCAAGCCGGTGTTCCGGTCTGACGTTGCGGGACCGATTTCATGGTAGACGATCTCCAGACACCCTTCGATGTTGGCGTCGTGATGGTGACGATCGTCCGGCCAACGCTCGCGCAAGCGCTGCGCTCGATCTACACGCAGCGTTTTGCGGGCCGTATCCAGGTCTTGATCGGCATCGACCGCTGGGAGGGCGAACCCAGCGTGCTCGACCAATTGATCGGCGAGCGCCCGCCCAATGTCTGCGTTACGGTGATCGACTTGGGCTATTCGACCTCGAAGCGAAACGGTGGTCTCTACCCCAGCGGGTACGGAGGTGCGCTGAAGTCGATCCTGAGCTACGCCGCGAACAGCCGCTATGTTGCCTATCTCGACGACGACAACTGGTATGCGCCCGATCATCTGGGCACGATGCTCGCCGCGATCTCCGGCAAGGACTGGGCCTTTTCGTTGCGCTTTTTCGTCGATGCGCCGACAGGGGAAATGCTGTGCCCGGACACGTGGGAGTCGGTGGGGCCGGGCCGAGGCGTCTACGCCTCTTCACAGGGCGGCTTCGTCGACACGAACTGCTTTCTGATTGACAAGCTCGCGTGTCACGACGTGTTCACCGAATGGGCGATGACGCGCTATGCGAAAGGAACGGGTGGCGACCGGCAGATCCTGCAGCGCATCAGGGACCGGCCGTGGGGCACGAATGCTGCACACACCGTGTATTACCGGCAGCATCTTGTCGGCCACCATCCCTACCTGCTGTGGCGGTTCCGTTGCGCGGGCATCGCTCTAGACCGGTTCATGCCTCCTGCCGCCATTCCCGGCGAAGCGATGTGGCAGAAATGCGCCGAATTCGACCGACAGCAAGGCACGAACGACCCGACCGGCTAAAGGGTCCCTGTTCGGGTCTTTCGAGTCAGCGCGAAGCGGTCGTAAGACTGCTCGTAAAGACAGCCGGCTGCTCCGCTACGCTGTATCAGCCTTCAGCCGGGCGATTTCCTTGTCGTAGGCCTCGATCAAGAGCGTGATCGACTCCTGAAACTGATTCTGGCGCTTGAGAACTTCGTCGACCATCTTTTCGTACTGCTTCTGTTCTTTGTGCTCGCTGACTTCGAGCCATAACGCCGCGAGTTTCTCGATGTTCGTCTGCGAATAGTGCCCCATCTCCTTGAGCCTGGACAGCGTGTCCTGCAACGCATCGAGCGGCGTCTTTACATTGCCTTCGTCGGCCATGATGTCTTCCCTGGTTGATCGATGCTGTGCCGCTCTCGCCAACGATTCTCGCGCGCTGAGCGCGACATGAAGATCGGGCGAATAATTGCGGCGCCCCAAGCATGATGACACAAGGAGCCTCGTCGGCAAACTCGCGAACGGTGCCGGTATGCGCGGCGACCCGCCGATGCGCCGCCCCCTGCTGCTTACTCCGGCCGTCTTGATACATTAGATGACCCGCGGTGCGCCACGTTCCGCCGATTGGGCCCGCACCGCGACTGGCGCCGCGGCACCGGATAACCTCCTGATTCCGTCCTTGCACTGCGTGTCGGCCCCCTTTCGCCGGCTACCTCTTGACGGTGATAAGTAATGCGTCTAGCAGATCAACTGGAAGGCAACGCGGGTTGCGGCTCTTTGCTCCATACTGCCAACAAGTCTTGGCGGCACAGACTCTTCGTTTCTATCGACTGTAGGGAGGAGTACGGACATGGCACGCATCATCGGCGGCATCGCCGCTTCGCACACCCCTACGATCGGTTTCGCTTACGACCGCAACAAGCAAGACGACCCCGTGTGGGCACCGATCTTCGAGAACTTCGCGCCGCTGGCCGCGTGGCTTGAGGAGAAACGCCCGGATGTCCTGCTCTTCATATACAACGACCACGTCACGTCGTTCTTCTTCGACCACTACTCAGCGTTCACGCTCGGCGTGGGGCCCGAATGGCATGTCGCCGATGAAGGCGCGGGTGCGCGTGATTTGCCTCCGATCAAGGGACACCCACAGCTCGCCTCTCACATCGGGCACTCGCTCATGGCCGACGAGTTCGATATGTCGTTCTTCCAGCATCGAGCGCTTGACCATGGCTGTTTCTCCCCGCTGTCCGTGCTCTGTCCGCACGAGCCCGAATGGCCAGTGAGCATCGTGCCGCTGCAGATGGGCGTCCTGCAGTTCCCGATTCCCAGTGCGCGTCGGTTCTACAAACTTGGGCAAGCGCTCCGGCGTGCGATCGAAAGCTACCCGGAGGATCTGCGCGTCGCCATTGTCGCCACCGGTGGGCTCTCGCACCAAGTGCACGGTGAGCGCGCCGGATTCAACAATCCGTCGTGGGACAGCCGATTCCTGGATCTCTTCGAGCGCGACCCCGAACAGCTGGCCGCAATGACCATCGCGGAATATGCCGAGCTCGGCGGCTTCGAGGGCGCGGAAGTCGTCATGTGGCTGACGATGCGCGGTGCACTGTCGGCAAACGTCGAATGCAAGTACCGCAGCTATTACCTGCCGTCGATGGCCGGCATCGCGACCGCGATTTACGAGGGCATGGACGCACCCAACCCAGCCGTCATCGATCGCCAGCGGCGCCACGTGGCAAGCGAGCTCCGCGGGATTGAACGCCTCGAAGGCACCTACCCGTTCACCCTCGACCGCAGCGTGAACGCATTCCGCATCAACGATTATTTGCACCGCATGGTCGAGCCCAGCCATCGCGCGGCGTTTCTGCGCGATCCCGAGGCAAGCTTCGCGGCCGCCGGCCTCACCGAAGAGGAGCGCGATCTCATTCGTCGACGCGACTGGCGCGGCCTCATGCACTACGGGGCCATCTTTTTCGTGCTGGAGAAGCTTGGCGCGGTCACCGGGGTTTCGAACCTGCACGTTTATGCCGCGATGCGAGGGGAATCACTGGAAGACTTTCAGCGTACGCGCAACGCACCCGGGGCGCTCTACTCCGTGGCCGGAAAGGATGGCGGGAAGCTCGCCTGGGATCAGCCCTCGGAGCAGGCGAGGTCAAGCTAAGAGTGCCTGGAACTACCGATGATCATCGACATCCACGGCCACTACACCACCGCACCCAAAGCGCTGGAAGCATGGCGCAACCGCCAGATCGCGGGCATCAGCAACCCCGCCGAGATGCCAAAGGCATCCGACCTGCGCATCAGCGACGACGAGCTGCACGAATCGATCGAGAGCAACCAATTGCGCCTGATGCGCGAGCGCGGTCTGGACCTCACGATCTTCAGCCCGCGCGCCAGCTTCATGGCGCATCACATCGGCGATTTCCAGGTCTCAAGCACCTGGGCTGCAATCTGCAACGAGCTCTGCTACCGCGTGAGCCGGCTCTTCCCCGAGCATTTCATCCCCGCCGCGATGTTGCCGCAAAGTCCCGGCGTCGACCCCGTGACCTGCCTTCCGGAACTCATCAAGTGCGTGGAGGAATACGGTAATGTCGCCATCAACCTGAACCCCGACCCATCAGGCGGCCACTGGGATTCGCCGCCACTGTCTGACCGCCACTGGTACCCGATCTACGAAAAGATGATCGAGTACGACGTCCCGGCAATGATCCACGTGAGCACGAGCTGCAATCCATGCTTCCACACCACCGGCGCGCACTACCTGAACGCCGATACCACCGCGTTCATGCAATGCCTCACGTCGGACCTGTTCAAGGATTTTCCGACGCTGCGCTTTATCATTCCGCACGGCGGTGGCGCGGTGCCGTACCACTGGGGTCGCTTCCGCGGACTGGCGCAGGAGATGAAGAAGCCGTTGTTGAAGGACCAACTGCTCAACAACGTCTTCTTCGACACGTGCGTCTATCACCAGCCCGGTATCGACCTGCTCACGCGCGTGATACCGGTCGAAAATATCCTGTTTGCGAGCGAGATGATCGGCGCGGTGCGCGGCATCGACCCGGAGACTGGCCACTACTACGATGACACCAAGCGCTACATCGAGGCGGCGCACATCGATCCGGCGCAGCGGCACAAGATCTACGAAGCCAACGCGCGGCGTGTCTACCCGCGGCTCGATGCCGCGCTGAAAGGACGTTGACCATGTACGAACTTGGAGTCGTCTATCGCAACATCCGGCGCGACGACAGCGACCTTGCCGCCGAGCTCGGCGCGTTCGGCACCGCGACCGTCCACGAAGCGATGGGACGAATGGGTTTGATGAAACCATACATGCGTCCCATCTACGCCGGCGCACAGGCCTCGGGCAGCGCTGTGACGGTCCTTCTGCATCCTGGCGACAACTGGATGCTGCACGTCGTTGCCGAGCAGATCCGGCCAGGCGACGTCGTCGTTGCGGCGGTGACGGCCGACTGTACCGACGGCTATTTTGGCGACTTGCTGGCGACGAGCTTCAAGGCGCGCGGAGCGCAAGGGCTCATCATCGACGCCGGAGTCCGCGACGTGCGCGTGCTCACCGGGATGGCGTTCCCCGTCTGGAGCAGGGCGATCTGCGCCAAGGGTACCGTCAAGGCAACGCTTGGATCGGTCAACATTCCCATTGTGTGTGCCGGGGCGCTGGTGACTCCAGGCGATATCATCGTGGCCGACGACGACGGCGTGGTGGTGGTGCCGGCAGCGTTGGCGCAGAAGACGCTCGAGAGTGCTGCCGCGCGCGAAGCCAGTGAAGGGGAAAAGCGCTCGAAGCTGGCCGCCGGCGTGCTCGGCCTGGACATGTACAAGATGCGCGAGCCGCT
>JBDTXW010000177.1:0-5850 GCA_040005975.1 Betaproteobacteria bacterium
CGCAAATCGCCTGCACGATCGGCGGCAACGTCGCCGAGAACTCCGGCGGCGTGCATTGCCTGAAGTACGGCCTCACCGTTCACAATGTTCGGCGCGTGCGCGCGGTGCTGATCGACGGCGATGTCGTCGAATTCGGCGGTGAGGCGCTCGATGCCGCCGGCTACGACTTGCTCGCGCTGGTCAACGGCTCGGAAGGCCTCCTGGCGGTCATCACCGAGGTCACTGTCAAGCTAACGCCCAAGCCGCTGCAGGCGACCTGCGTTCTGGCGAGCTTCGACATTCTGGAAAAGGCCGGCGATGCGGTCGCGGCGATCATCGGTGCGGGCATCATTCCGGCCGGCCTCGAGATGATGGATCAGCTGACGATCGCAGCGGTCGAGCCTTTCGTGGACGCCGGCTATCCGCTGGACGCGGCAGCCATACTGCTATGCGAATCCGACGGCACGCCGGACGAAGTTGCCGACGAGATCGCGCTGATGCAGACACTGCTCGAATCGAGCGGCGCGACGACGATACAGGTGTCGCAAAGTGAAGCGCAGCGTCTCAAGTTCTGGTCGGGCCGCAAGGCGGCGTTTCCCGCCGCAGGCCGCATCTCGCCCGACTACTACTGCATCGACGGTACGATTCCGCGCCGTTCGCTTGCGCCGGTTCTGAAGCGCATCGAGGCGCTATCGGGCGAATTCGGGCTGCGCTGCATGAACGTCTTTCACGCCGGCGATGGGAACCTGCATCCGCTGATCCTGTTCGACGCCAACGTGCCCGATGAAGTCGCCAAGACCGAGGCGTTCGGCGTGAGGATCATGGAGCTTTGCATCGAGGTCGGTGGTACGATCACCGGCGAGCACGGCGTCGGTCTCGAAAAGATCGACCAGATGTGCACGCAGTTTGCCGCGCCCGAGCTCGAGCGCTTTCATGCGATCAAGCGCGCGTTTGACACCGAGGGCCTGCTCAATCCCGGCAAGGCCGTCCCGCTGCTGCATCGCTGCGCCGAGATGGGCAGGATGCGTGTCCACGGCGGCCAGTTGCCGCACCCCGACCTGCCCCGATTCTAGCCAAGGAAAGACGCGGAAAGCAGCATGGAGGCGAAGACCATCGTACGGCCCGATCCCGACGTCGTCGCGCGTCTGGTGGCGCAAATTTGCGGCGACTACGGCGAGCGCGCCGTGACCACGCAGGCGGTGCGCGAGCATCACAGCCACGGCGAAGGGCTTGCCGATGCGGCGCTGCCCGACGTCGTCGTGTTCCCGCGCTCGAACAACGAGGTCGCGGCGATCGTCCGCCTCTGTCATTTGTCACGGGTACCGGTAATCGCATTCGGTGTCGGCACGTCGCTGGAAGGCCATGTCGCCGCGCTGTACGGGGGTGTATGCCTCGATCTGTCGCAGATGAATCGCGTGCTGGAAGTCAATGCCGAGGATCTCGATTGCCGCGTGCAGGCGGGCGTCACGCGCGAACAGCTGAACGCCGAGCTCAAGGGCACCGGCCTGTTCTTTCCGATCGATCCCGGCGCCAACGCCACGATCGGCGGCATGGCGTCGACCCGCGCCTCCGGCACCAACGCGGTTCGCTATGGGACGATGCGCGAGAACGTCATGGGTCTGACTGTCGTGACCGCGGACGGCCGCGTCATGACGACCGGCGGCCGCGCGCGCAAGTCGAGCGCCGGTTACGATCTGACGCGGCTTTTCGTCGGTGCCGAGGGCACGCTGGGCGTGATCACCGAAATCGGCCTGCGGCTGTACGGCGTACCGGAGGCGATAGCCGCGGCGGTGTGCCAGTACCCAGACCTTGCCAGCGCGGTCAACACCGTGATCGCGGCGATGCAGACGGGCATCCCGGTGGCACGGATCGAGTTGCTCGACGACGTGCAGATGGACGCGTGCATACGTTATTCGAAGCTCGAGGGCTACCAGGTGCTGCCGACGCTTTTCTTCGAGTTTCACGGCAGCGAAGCAGGGGTGCGCGAGCAATCGGCGACGATGCGCGCGATCAGCGACGAATTCGGCGGCAGCGAGTTTCAATGGGCGACACTGGCCGAGGACCGTACGCGGCTGTGGAAGGCCCGACACGCCGCGTACTACGCGACGCTGGCGCTCAAGCCTGGAACGACGAGCCTCGCGACCGACGCCTGCGTGCCGATTTCCCGGCTCGCCGAATGCATACTCGAAACCAAGGCCGACATCGAAAAAAGCGGGCTGACGGTGACGATCGTCGGCCACGTGGGCGACGGCAATTTTCATCTGATCGTACTCTACGAAGCGACCGACCGAGGCCAGCGCGCGCGTGCCGACGCGCTGGCGCGAGCCGTCAGCATGCGGGCGATTGCGCTGGGCGGGACCTGCACGGGCGAGCACGGCATCGGGTGGCACAAGCTCGACCTCCTGGCGCAGGAGCACGGCGAGGCGGTCGATCTGATGCGGTCGATCAAAAGTGCGCTCGACCCGCGCGGGATCATGAATCCCGGCAAGACCGTACCGCTTTGAGCCGGCATCGGATGAGACACAACGTCGAACGGCAATCGAGCAGGGGCTGACCGCCGACCGTACCCATGCTCACGCTTTACATCGGCAACAAGAACTATTCGTCGTGGTCGCTTCGCGCCTGGGTGCTGATGAAGGCGTTCGGCATTGCGTTTCACGAGCAGCGAATCACTCTCTACGAGGCTGATTCTCCGGAACGGATTCGTGTCCATTCTCCGTCAGGCCGACTGCCGTGTCTTCACGACGGCAGCACAATCGTCTGGGACACGCTTTCGATCGCCGAGTATCTGGCCGAGCGCCATCCCGGTATGTGGCCGGCCGACGCCGGCACGCGAGCCTGGGCGCGCTCGGCGGCCGCCGAGATGCATTCGGGCTACAGCGGTCTGCGCAATGAGTTCGGGATGAACCTGCGAATTCGGGAGAAGCGCAAGCCGTCGTCCGCGGTCGCGACCGACATCGCGCGCATCGCCGCCCTCTGGCGCGAGGGCCGCAGCCGCTTTGGGCAGGGTGGCGATTTTCTGTGCGGCGCATTCGGCATCGTCGATGCGTTTTACTGTCCGGTCGCCTACCGCTTCGCGAGCTACGGCGTGGCGCTGGACGACGTGCCCGCGGCGTACCACCAGGCGCTGCTTGCGCTGCCGGCGATGCGCGAATGGGCCGCCGGCGCCTCCCGCGAGACCGAACACATTCCGATGCTCGACCGCTCGATTGCGCAGGCGCAGCAGCAATGACGCGGCCGCGCGGCGGATGAGCGAGCTCGTCGCCGCCTGGCGCGATCGCGTGCGCGCGGCGACGGCGGCGGCGACGCCGCTGCGCATCGTCGGTGGCGGCAGCATGGATTTCTACGGCCAGTGCCTCGCCGGAGAAATCTTCGACGTTTCGGGCCATGCCGGCATCGTCGATTACGATCCGACGGAACTGGTAATCACCGCGCGCTGTGGTACGCGGCTCGCCGCCGTCGAGCAGGCGATGGCGCAATCGGGCCAGATGCTCGCCTTCGAGCCACCGCATTTCGGGCCGCGCGCGACGATCGGCGGCGCGATCGCCGCGGGCCTGTCGGGGCCGCGGCGGCCCCATTCGGGCGCGGTGCGCGATCTGGTGTTGGGGGTGCGTCTGCTCGACGGACGCGGCGACGAGCTGGCGTTCGGGGGGCGCGTGATGAAAAACGTCGCCGGATTCGATGTCTCGCGGCTGGTTGCCGGATCGCTCGGCACCCTGGGCGTCATTCTCGAGGTGTCGCTCAAGTGCCTGCCGTTGCCGCGTGCGGAGGCGACGTTGACCTTCGACCTGCCCGCCGAAGAGGCACTGCGCAAGCTCAACACCTGGGCGGCGTCGCCGTTGCCCGTGTCGGCGAGTTGCTGGCACCTGGGCCGCCTCGCTGTGCGCCTGTCCGGGGCCGAGAGCGCGGTGGCGGCCGCGGTACGGCGGCTGGGCGGCGAGATTCTCGATGATGCGGCGAGCTACTGGGCCGCGGTGCGCGACCAGACCCATCCCTTTTTCGCGCCTTTTCGCGCGCAGAACGGGAGCGAAGGCGCGGCGCAACATACACCTGCGCTGTGGCGGCTGTCGGTGCGTTCGACCGCGCCGCACGCGGGGTTCGGCGGCGCGACGATGATCGAATGGGGCGGGGCGCTGCGCTGGGTCGAAGCCGCGGCGGAGGAGGGCGATGCGCCGCAGGCCCGCGCTTGGGCGGCAGCGCACGGCGGCCACGCGACCTTGTTTCGCGCCTCCGACAAATCCGCCGGCGTGTTCCAGCCGCTGCCGCCCCCGCTGCTGGCGCTGCACCAGCGCCTGAAGGCGGCGCTGGATCCTGCGGGCATTTTCAATCCGGGCCGGATGTACGTGGAGCTCTAGCGCGTGGAAACGCATCTGGCCGACTTCATCCGCGACACCCCCGACGGGCGCGACGCCGAAGCGATACTGCGCGCCTGCGTGCATTGCGGCTTCTGCACGGCGACCTGTCCGACCTACCAGCTCCTGGGCGATGAGCTCGATGGCCCGCGCGGACGCATCTACCTGATCAAGCAGATGCTCGAAGGCGATGCGGTCACCGCCACGACCGGACTGCATCTGGACCGCTGCCTGGGCTGTCGCAGCTGCGAGACGACCTGTCCGTCAGGTGTGCGCTTCGGGCGGCTGCTCGACATCGGGCACCGCGTCGCCGAGCAGAAGATCCGGCGCCCGACGGGCGAGCGCATCCGCCGCTGGCTGCTGCGCAAAGGCTTGACGCACCGGCGCTGGTTCGCCGTGGTACTCGCACTCGGCCGCCTCGCGCGGCCTTTGCTGCCGCGCGGACTCGCCGCCAAGGTTCCCCAATCACGCCCCGCGAAGGACTGGCCGCCACCGCGCCATGCGCGGCGGATGTTGCTGCTCGAGGGCTGCGTGCAACCGGCGATCGCCCCCGGCATCGATGCCGCGCTCGCCCGCGCGCTCGACCGGGTCGACATCACGCTGCTGAGGGCTCCTCGCTCAGGCTGCTGCGGTGCATTGAGCGATCATCTTGGCGCGCACGCCGAGGCGCTCGATTACGCGCGCGCCAATATCGACGCCTGGTGGCCGCACCTCGAGCGCGGCGTCGAGGCGATCATCGTTAGCGCCAGCGGGTGTGGCGTCGTCGTCAAGGCGTACGGCCATCTGTTGCGCGACGACCCCGCGTACGCCGACAAGGCACGCCGTGTCGCGTCCCTGGCGCGCGATCCAGTCGAAGTGATCGCCGCCGAGTGGAAGCGATTCGCGCCTCAGGTGGCGATGGATCACGGTCCGCAGCGCGTGGCGTTCCATTCGCCTTGCACGTTGCAGCATGGGCAGCGGCTCGTCGGCGACGTCGAGGAGATACTCGAGGCGATCGGGCTCGAGCTGACGCCGGTCAGCGACTCGCATCTGTGCTGTGGCTCGGCCGGCACCTACTCGATCCTGCAGCCCGAGCTGGCGGGCGAGCTCAAGGCCAACAAGCTCGCTGCGCTGGAAGCCGGCGGGCCGGATGTCATCGCCACTGCCAACATCGGCTGCCTCGTCCACCTCGGCAGCGCGGCGACGCATCCCGTGCTGCACTGGGTCGAGATTTTCGAGTCGCGGCTGCGCGACCTGCCGCGCCCGTGAACGACGCGGTTGCGTTGCGGCGCGGCGATTACCGCCATTTTCTGGTGATCCCGACCCGGTGGATCGACAACGATTGCTACGGCCATGTCAACAACGTCGTCTACTATGCTTACTTCGATACGGTGGTGAACGAACACCTGATCCGCGCCGGTGGCCTCGACATTCGCGAGGGCCCTGCGATCGGGCTGGTCGTCGAAACCTGCTGCAGATTCCATCGTCCGCTGTCTTTTCCGGCAGTCGTCGATGCCGGTTTGCGCGTCGCCCGGCTAGG
>JBDTXW010000178.1:0-5805 GCA_040005975.1 Betaproteobacteria bacterium
CCCCGACCAGGGCTCGAACCTGGGACCTGCGGATTAACAGTCCGTCGCTCTACCAGCTGAGCTATCGGGGAACAGCCCTCTATTATATCGAGCGCCACTCGGCCGGGTCAATTCGACGAACGGATGCGCGCCTACTGCGGCGTGTCGCGCGACGAATCGGGCGCGAAATGCGGCGCGGCGAGCCGCAGGTAGTGGACCATCGACCACAGCGTCAGCACTGCGGCGACCCATAAGGCCAGCTTGCCGAGCAGCTTGGTGTCGATGCCGGGGATCACCGGCTGGTAGAGCAGCAATGCGATGATTGCGGTGATCTGCGCGACGGTCTTTACCTTGCCGATGAACGCGACGGCGACGCTCTTCGACTTGCCGATCTGCGCCATCCATTCGCGCAGCGCGGACACCGCGATTTCACGTCCGATGATGATGATCGCGAGCCATGGCTCGGCGCGGTCGAGCCATACCAGCATGATCAGCGCTGCCGCAACCATCAGCTTGTCAGCGACCGGATCGAGAAACGCGCCGAACGCCGAGGTCTGACCCCATCGGCGCGCCAGATAGCCATCGGCCCAGTCGGTGATCGCCGCGACCGCGAAGATGGTCATCGCCAGCCAGTTCTTGTACGTCATCGACAGCATCGCGGCGGGCAGGTAGTAGACGCCGACGAACACGGGAATCAGGACGATCCGGAGCCAGGTCAGCGCCGTAGGAAGATTGAATGGCATGGCGGTGGGCCGCGCCGCTGCCGCGCGGTGAGCGCATTCTACTCCGGCGTCGAAGCAACACAATGCCGATGCCAGGCGCGTTTCGCTCCCATATGGCGCCGACGCATTCTCGCGGCCGCTATCATCAATGCAGCTCGGCGAAAATGCGCTCGGCCAGTGCATGGCTGATGCCGGCGACGCGGGCCAAATCGTCGACGCCTGCGGCCTGAACGCCCTTCAAGCCGCCAAAATGCGCGAGCAGCGCCTGCCGCTTGCGCGCCCCGATGCCGGCGATGCCTTCAAGGGTCGATGTCGTCCTGGCCTTGCCGCGGCGCGCGCGGTGTCCCTGTATCGCGAAGCGGTGCGCCTCGTCGCGGATCTGCTGCAGCAGGTGCAGCCCCGGATGATCGGCCGGCAGCTGCAGCGTCTTGTCGCTATTCGGAAAGACGATCTCCTCCAGCCCGGGTTTGCGCTCGGGTCCCTTGGCGATGCCGATAAGATGGGTGCCATGCAGCCCCTGCTCGGCCAGTACTTCGGCTGCGACGCCCACCTGCCCCTTGCCACCGTCGATCACCAGCAGGTCCGGCGCCGGGTACTCACCCGAGACGATGCGCGCTACCCGGCGCGTGAGCGCCTCGTGCATCGCCGCGTAGTCGTCGCCGCCGGTCGGAGGCTTGACGTTGAAGCGCCGGTATTCACTGGTCTGCATCGCCAGGCGATCGAAGATCACGCAGCTCGCCACGGCGGCTTCACCCATCGTGTGGCTGACGTCGAAACATTCGATGCGCTGCACCGATTGTGGCAGGCCGAGCGCATCCTGCAGCGCGGCAAGGCGCTCGTCCTGCGTGGCTTTCTGCGCGAGCTTCTGCCGGATCGCGAGCTCGGCGTTCTGCACCGCCATCGTCACCCATACGCGCCTCTCGCCACCGGGGTTGGTGACGAGTTGCACCTTGTGTCCCGATTGTGCCGACAGCACTTCCGCCAGTACCGGGTCCTCGCCGCCTCCGGGCGCGACGATCGTCGGCGGCGTCGGCCGCTCCAGGTAATGCTGGACCAGGAATGCCGGAATGACCTCGTCGAGCGTCGCGCCTTCGGCGTGCTGCGGGAAAAAGGTTCGGTCGCCGACATGCCTGCCGCCGCGAATCATCACCAGGTTGACCGCCGTCAGTCCGCGCTCGGCGACGCCGGCGATGACGTCGACGTCACCGGCGGTCGGACTTTCGACGAACTGGCGCGACTGCAGCTGCTGCAGGCGCGTGATCTTGTCGCGTAGCCGTGCCGCGCGCTCGAACGCGAGCGATGCGGCGGCCGCGTCCATCTGCCGCTGCAGCTCGGCCAGGACCTCGGTCGTCTTGCCCTGCAGGAACAACGTCGCGTTCCTGACGTCCTCCTGGTAGTCGCCTTCGGAAATCAAGCCGACGCAAGGACCGGTGCAGCGCTGGATCTGGTGCAGCATGCACGGCCGTGACCGGTTGGCAAACACGCTGTTCTCGCAGGTACGAAGCTGGAACACCTTCTGCAGCACGGCCATGCCTTCGCGCACGGCGCCCGCGCTGGGAAACGGTCCGAAGTACCGGTGCGGCTTGTCGAGCTTGCCGCGATGGAAGCGGAGCTGCGGAAACGGTTCCCCGGTCAGGCAGATGAACGGGTAGCTCTTGTCGTCGCGGAAGACGACGTTGTAGCGCGGCTGGTGCGCCTTGATCAGGTTGTTCTCGAGCAGCAGCGCTTCGCCTTCGGAACGCGTGACCGTCACCTCGACCCGTCCGACCTGGGCGACCATCGCCTCGGTGCGCGGATGGTGCTCGGTTTTCTGAAAATAGTTGGAAACGCGCTTTTTCAGGTTGCGCGCCTTGCCCACGTACAGCGTTTCGCCGGCGGCATCGAGCATGCGGTAGACACCGGCGCGATTGGGCAGCGATGCGAGCAGTTCGCGGGCGTCGAAGGTTTCGTTTTTCATGCGGACGTTGTCGTCTTCGGGCATCGGCGTCAGCCCTCAAGCGACGGCATCGGCGCGAAAGCGGGCGATCGCTCCGAACACCCGATCGAACATCTCGGCCGTCAGCCGTCGCGTGTTGGTGTTGTAACGACTGCAGTGATAGCAGTCGAACAGGCGCGCCGCGCCATGCTTGCCTCGGGGAAGTACATGTTCGGCGCCGTGGGCGAAAGGATACGCCCGTGGCGCAAGACCGAGCGCGAGCAGTGTCGCGTCGTGCGCGATACGGCCCAGGGCGAGAATCGCGGCGCCGTTGGGCAAGCCACCGAGTTCGGCAGCAAGATAGGCATTGCAGTTCCGGATCTCCTCCGGCGCGGGCTTGTTCGCCGGCGGCAGGCATTTGACCGCGTTGGTGATTCGGGCATCGAGCAGCGCCAGGCCGTCGTCCGCCGCCACCGATTGCGGCTTGGTCGCGTACCCGAATTTGTGTAGCGTCGCGTAGAGCATGATCCCTGCATAGTCGCCGGTAAACGGCCTGCCGCTGGCGTTGGCACCGTGCATGCCCGGCGCGAGACCGACGATGATCAGGCGCGCTTTCATGTCCCCGAATGGCGGCACCGGCCGACAGAAGTAGCCCGGATTCGCGGCGAGAACCGCGTCCAGAAAATGCGCGAGCCGCGGGCAGCGGCGGCAGTTGACGTCGTACGCAGCGGCGGGGACCGCGGCATGATCGGATTCGCGGCGGTGCAATCGACTCATGTAGAATGGTGCGTCGCCCCCGCCGCGGCACGATCGCTGCGATATTTCCGGAGCGTGCGCCGGAATGAATGGCGGCGGGTAAGCGCGATTTTAGCACGCTCGCGCGTCTGCATCGGCTCCCATGCTCCCTCCCGAATCACGGCTCGAAGTGCGCTCGCGGCTGCCGGCCAGGGCAAACGCGAAGCCACCGCTGCTGTTCGTGCACGGCGGCTATTGCGACGCGTGGTGCTGGGAGCCTTATTTCCTGCCCTGGTTCGCGGCGCGCGGCTACGCGGCGCACGCGCTGAGCCTGCGCGGCCACGGCGCGAGCGGCGGGCACGAATCGCTGTTCGTCACCGGTCTCGACGACTATGTCGCCGATGTCGAGCACGTCGCCGGCACATTGCCTTCACCGCCGGTGCTGATCGGGCATTCGTTGGGCGCCGCGGTCATCGAGCGCATGCTGACGACGCGCCCGGTTCGCGCCGCGGCGCTGCTCGCGCCCATCCCGCCGGCAGGACTGGCGCCGGTGGCGCAGCGTCTGCTTGCCTGGCAGCCGGAATATCTGGTCAACATGCATCGATTCGATGCGCCGCATTTGAGCGGCGACTTGCTGGCGGCGCTCCGCCCCATGTATTTCAGCGCCAGCGTTGCGCCGGAGATCCTGGCCGAAGCGGTCGCCCATCTGTCGCCCGAATCGCCGCGTGCGCTGATGGACCTGACGCTGCGCCTGCACGGCGGAGTGCCCGTCGCGCCGGCGCGGCTGTTCGTGCTCGGCGCCAACGACGACCGCATCTCGACGCCAGCCGACGTCAAGGCAACGGCATCGCTCTACGGCGTCCCGGCGCTGGTTCTGCCCGGACTCGCGCACATGCTGATGCTGGAGCGCGATTGGGAAACGGCGGCGCGGCCGCTGCTCGCATGGCTGGAGCAAGGCGCCAAGTCATAGCACCGGGGGGCGGCGGATCGCGCATCCGGCGATCGGGTGCGTCGTATCTGCGATCCCGGCCGGGACTATCTGTGCCCGACAGCGAATTGGGCGAATTCGGCCGGCGGCATCGCCTCGCTGAACAGGAAGCCCTGAAAGCAGTGGCAATCGCGGGCTGCGAGAAAGGCAAGCTGACCACTGGTGCCAACTCCTTCGGCAACGACGCGCAGGTTGAGGCCACGCGCCAGCGCGATGATCGCCTCGGTGATTGCGGCATCGCCCGGATCGGATTCCAGATCGGCGATGAATGAAATGTCGATCTTCAGCGTGTCGATCGGAAAATGCTTCAAGTGCGAAAGGCTCGAGTAGCCGGTGCCGAAATCGTCGATCGCGACCGAAAAGCCCTCGTCACGCAGCTTCTGCAGTACCTTGCGGATTGCGTCGAGGTCGTGCAGCAGGCTTGACTCGGTGACTTCGAGCTCGATCCACGACGGCTCGCAGCCGGCGTTGCGCACGATCTCGGAGATGCGCTGCGCCAGGTCGTCCCGATAGAACTGGCGTCCGGAGAGATTGATCGAGACATTCAGCTCGAGACCCGCCTTGCGCCATGCCGCGCACTGCTCGGCAGCGCTCCTCAGGACCCAGTCGCCGAGAATGTGGATCAGTCCCGATTCCTCAGCCAGCGGGATGAAAACCTGAGGCGCGATTTCGCCGTGCTCCTCGTCGTGCCATCGCAGCAATGCTTCCGCACCGACAATCCTCTTTTCGGCGATGCGCACGATCGGCTGATAGTGCAGCGTGAGCGAGCATTCCTTGACGGCGATGCGCAACGCGCTTTCCAGCGTGTGCTGCTTGAGCCTCCGCGCCGCCAGATCGGCGTCGAAGAACTGATAGGTATTGCGTCCAAGCTCCTTCGAGCGGTACATCGCGACGTCGGCGTGCTTGAGCAGACCTTCGGGGTCGTCGCTGTCGTCCGGATAGATCGAGATGCCGATCGATGAGGTCACGTAGATGTCATGGTCTTCGATCCGGAAGGGCTGTGCGATCGCATCCTGCAGCTTCTGTGCAACCCGGTTCAAGACCGCCGCATCGTCGAAGTCTTCGACGATGACCATGAACTCGTCGCCGCCGAGGCGCGCCAGCAGATCGGTTTCGCGCAGCGCTGCGGACAGCGATTTGGTCACCTGCTTTAAGAGCTCGTCGCCGATCCGGTGGCCGAGCGTGTCGTTGACGTTCTTGAATCGGTCGAGATCGATATAGAGTACGCCGACGTGGCGGCCGTTGCGCTTGGCTTGCGCGATTGCCTGTGCCAGCCGCTCCTGCAGCAGCAGGCGGTTCGGCAGGCCGGTCAATGCGTCACGCGTGGCCAGATACTGCAGCCGCTCCTCCGCCTGAATGCGCGATGACACGTCCTGCACGAACGACAGGATCGACACGATGCCGCCCTGCTCGTCGAGCAGGCACGAGTGATACCACTCGCACCAGATCGTCTCGCCGTCCTTGCG
>JBDTXW010000179.1:0-5805 GCA_040005975.1 Betaproteobacteria bacterium
ATCGAATCGCACGTGCTGCAGGCGATGGTGTCGGAGCCGGTCAAGCCGGTGCTCGACACCGTCGTGAGCTCGGGCGCCGTGCATTTCTACATCAGCCAGTCGGACAAGGGCGAGCTGGTGATGGGCGGCGACCTCGATTTCTACAATTCGTACGCGCAGCGCGGCAACCTGCCGACGCAGGAACACGTGGTCAGCGCGTGTCTCGCGCTGTTTCCCTCGTTCGGTCGCCTGCGACAGCTCCGCAGCTGGGGCGGCATCATGGACATGACGATGGATGGCAGCCCGATTATCGCCAAGCTGCCGGTCCAGGGCCTGACGATGACGGGCGGATGGTGTTACGGCGGCTTCAAGGCAACCCCGGCGTCGGGGTGGCTCCATGCGTACACGATGGCGCGCGGCGAGCCGCATCCGTTGAATGCGGCGTTCACGCTGGAGCGCTTTACCGAAGGCCGGATGATCGACGAAAAAGGCGCCGGGCCCCACGCATGGGCGCATTGAGAATGCGATGCTGCTGATTCCCTGTCCGTGGTGCGGGGCGCGCAACCAGGTCGAATTCACCTACGGCGGCGACGCGACGCTCAAGCGCCCATCGCCCGACGCGAATGCGGAAGGCTGGTTCGAATTCGTCTACCTCCGCGACAATCCCTGCGGCCCGCACGACGAGCTGTGGCTGCACAGCGCCGGATGCCGGCGCTGGTTCAAGGTCCGCCGCGATACGCGTACGCACGACATCCTCGCGAGCGCCCGTCCCGATCAGCCGCTTACCGGGGGTAAGCCTTGACGCAGCCGACGCAGCCGTATCGCCTGCCACAGGGCGGCGGCGTCGATCGCTCGCGCGCGCTCGAGTTTTCATTCGACGGCGTGCCGTACGAGGGTTACGCCGGCGACACGCTGGCTTCCGCCTTGCTGGCCAACGGCGTGCATCTGGTCGGCCGCAGCTTCAAGTATCACCGCCCGCGCGGAATCGTAACCGCCGGCAACGATGAGCCGAATGCGCTCGTCCAGCTCGCGCGCGGCGCGCGCACCGAGCCGAATACGCGCGCGACGCAGCAGGAGCTCTACCAGGGACTGATCGCCGCCAGCCAGAACCGCTGGCCGTCGCTCTCCTTCGACATCGGCGCGCTCAACGATCTGTGCTCGCCGCTGTTCCCGGCCGGCTTTTACTACAAGACTTTCATGTGGCCTCCGGGTCCGCGCTGGTGGCTCCGCTACGAGCACGCGATTCGCCGCGCCGCCGGTCTCGGCCGCGCGCCGAGCGAACCCGACCCCGATCACTACGAGCATCGCTATGCACACTGCGACGTCCTGGTGATCGGCGGCGGGCCGGCGGGACTGGCCGCGGCCTGCGCCGCCGCGCGCTGCGGCGCGCGCGTCATGCTCTGCGACGAAAACGCATCGTTCGGCGGCAGCTTGCGCGGGGCTGCGGCCGCGATCGACGCCGCACCGGCCGCGACCTGGCTCGCCGCGCGAATCGGCGAGCTGGCGGCGAATGCCGAAACGACGCTGCTCTTCCGCACCACCGCGTTCGGCTATTACGACCAGAACCTGGTCGGGTTGGTCGAGCGCGTTGCCGATCATCTGCCCGAGCCGCCGCCGTTCGTACCGCGCCAGAGGCTGTGGCACGTGCGCGCCGGCAGCGTCGTGCTCGCCTCCGGCGCGCTGGAGCGCGGCATCGCCTATGCCGGCAACGATCTGCCGGGCACGATGCTCGCGAGCGGAGCGCAGGCCTATGTCACCCGCTATGGCGTCAAGCCGGGGACACGGGCGGTGTTCTTTGCCAACAACGACAGCGCCTACGAGGCCGCGTCGAGCCTGCATGACGCGGGCGTCGTCATCGCCGCCATCGCCGACGCGCGGCCGCAATCGGCGTTGTCCGGAAAGCGGCCGCAGCGGGCGCACGCCGCCGGCATGCCGATCTTTCCCGGGAGCGCGATCATCCGCGCGCACGGCAGGCTGCGGGTCGCCGGCGTCGACCTGATATCGCTCGGCGGCGGCGCAGCACGGCGGATCGATTGCGATCTGGTGTGCCTGTCCGGCGGCTGGAATCCCGCAGTGCACCTGTTCTCGCAGTCGCGCGGCAAACTTCGCTACGACGACGCGCTGGCGACGTTCGTGCCCGACGCTTCGCCGCAGGCGATCGTCGCCGCCGGCGCGGCCAGCGGCAAGTTAGATCTGAGCGCAGTTCTGGCCGAAGGCTACGCCGCCGGGCTCGCCGCAGCGACGCGCTCGGGATTCCACGTTGCCGCGACATCGCTCGCATCCACGGCGGATGCAATCGCCTCCGGGCCGCTGCAAGCGCTGTGGTCGGTGCCATCGCGCCGCGGCGCCAAGTGCTTTGTCGACTGGCAGAACGACGTGACCGTCGCGGATATCGCGCTCGCCGCGCGCGAGGGCTACCGCTCGATCGAGCATCTGAAGCGCTACACGACATTGGGCATGGGCACCGACCAGGGCAAGACCAGCAACATCGTCGGCCTGGCGCTGCTGGCCGCCGAGCTCGGCGTCACGATTCCGCAAGTCGGCACGACGACGTTTCGCCCGCCGTACGTACCGGTGACGCTGGGCGCGATGGCGGGCCACGAGGCCGGCCCGAACATCGAGCCGACCCGGCACTCGGCAATGCACGACTGGCACGTCGAGCACGGCGCACGCATGTTGAACGCCGGGCTATGGAAGCGGCCGCATTCGTATCCGCGCCAGGGCGAATCGGAGGACGATGCGGCCAACCGCGAAGCAAAGAACGTGCGCACCAACGTCGGGCTGGTCGACGTCTCGACCCTGGGCAAGATCGAGCTGCAGGGACGCGATGTCGCCGAGTTCTTGAATCGCGTCTACATCAATCGCTGGGACACGCTGGCGGTCGGACGTTGCCGCTACGGCGTGATGCTGCGCGACGATGGCATGGTGTTCGACGACGGCACGACCTCGCGCCTCGGCCCGACGCATTACGTGATGACAACGACGACGCTGAACGCGGTCAACGTCATGCAGCATCTCGAGTATCTGCTGCAGGTCGACTGGCCGGAGCTCGATGTCTTTGCGACGTCGGTCACCGAGCAGTGGGCGGCGGCGGCGCTGTCCGGTCCCGCCGCCCGCAAGGTCCTGGCTGGGCTGGTGTCGATCGACGTATCCAACACGGCATTTCCGTTTCTCGCGGTCGGCGATTGCGAGCTCGTTGCCGGCGCCTTACGCATTCCGGCGCGGCTATTCCGGATGAGCTACTCGGGCGAGCTCGCCTACGAAATCCATGTGCCCGTCGCGCACGGCCGCGCGATGTGGGAAGCGGTGCTGGCGGCCGGCGCGGCATTCGGCATCATGCCCTACGGCACCGAGGCGATGAGCACGCTGCGCATCGAAAAGGGACACGTCGTCGTCGGGCCCGAGGCCGACGGCCGCACGACCGCCGACGACCTCGGCATGGGGAAGCTCGTGAGCCCTGCGAAATGGTGTATCGGCAAGCCGCTCTCCGCGCGGCCGGCGCTGACCGCGCCGGAGCGCTGGCAGCTGGTCGGCCTGACCGCCGTCGACGGCGCGATACCCCGCGGCGCCAAGCTGGTCGCCGATCCCGGGCAGGCCGCGCCGACGCCCATGCTGGGTCATGTCAGCTCCTGGTGCTGGAGCCCGAATCTCGGCGTGTCGATCGGCCTGGCGCTGCTGTCGAGCGGCCGCGCGCGGCACGGCGAAACATTGTGGGCGGTGTCGCCCGTTGCCGATGCGCGAGTCAAAGTGCGCGTCGGACCACCGTGCTTCATCGATCCCGAAGGCGAGCGCCTTCGTGTCTGAATCGGAGAACGCGCGGATCGGATCCCCGGCGCCCGGGCACTACGGCGCCGCGGGTTCAGCGATCGTTCTCGGCGAAGCGACGATCACTTCCGCGTGGAACGTCCAGGGCGAGGTTGAATCGTCGCCATTCAGCGCGGCGGCGCAGCGGATCGCAGGCATCGCCCTGCCCGTCGCAACCAACACGACGAGCAAGGGCGAAGGCGTGGTCGCGCTCTGGTTGGGACCTGCGTCCTGGCTGGTGGTCACCGGTGCCGCTGCCTTGCCTCGCGATTTCACCGGTGCGCGCGATGCGCTCAACGCCGCGGGCGGTGCGCTGTTCGACGTTTCGGCGAGCCGCATTGCGTACACCATCGCCGGCGCGAGAGCGGCGGATGTGCTGTCCAGCGGTTGCCCGCTCGATTTCCATCCGCGCGCATTCGGCGCCGGGCAATGCCGGCAGAGCCTCTTCGGCCGCGTCCCCGCCCTTTTCTACCGTCATGGCGACGCGCCGGCGTGCACGGTGCTGGTCGCAAGGAGCTTCGCGCGCGATACGTGGCGAGCGCTGTGCGCGGCCGCAGCGCCCTACGGCTATACGGTGCGCGCACCGACGACGTTGGCTTAGTAGGTCGCGCGCCTTTCGTGTCGGCGGAAGGCGCTTAGTCGACGACGCCGGCGTGACTTAAATGGATGTTGGCAAACAGGCCGAAGGTCTTCTGCAAATCCAGCTTGACGCCACCGGTCGCCTTGGTGGTGCCGCTCGCGACCTCGCCGAGGCGGTACTCGAATCCATGCGGCAGATCGATCCGGGCGCGATGCTCGGCGCCGGTGACCGGATTGCGGATCGGCTCGCCCACGGTTTCGAGTATGCCGGGGACCACCAGCCGCGCGCGTCGCGCATCGACGTCGACGCTGAATTCGATCGGCTTGAACAGCGGTTCGAGCTTGGTGGGGCACATGGCCGAATAGACCCACCACACGGTCGCCATGTCCTTCGTCTCCTTGCCGCTCATCACTGCCACCAGCGCATCGCGCTGCCTGGCGTCGGCGCGTTCGTCGATGATGAGCTGCATCGTACCGTTGCCCTGGTGCACCGCGGCAGGCCATTTGTATGTGCCCGCGGCGCGCAGGCCGTCCAGCTTGACGTCGCCGAAGCGGCCCTCGTCGATCTGGTAGCCGACCGCCGCCATGCAATCGCCGTTGGTCGGCAGCGCATTGAACTGGCAGGGACAGCCGTAGGAGCAATTGCAGTTGCCGAATTCCCTGCCCTTGACGAACCACTCGATCATTGCCATAGGATCCCCCGAAGTCGGATAAGCAGCTTACGCCAAACCGCTTTCTGTCGGAAGTCGCTGCTTCATTGCGGTAAATCGATCAGCCGATCGCAATCAGGGCGACGCCGGCGCAGGCCATCAGTACGCCGCCGATACGCCCGGCAATGACGCCCGCCGGCGTCAGTTTTTCGACAAACACGAAGATCGCCAGCGCCGCCACCCAAAGCAGATTCATGACGCCGAACGCGAACAGCAGCGCCATCAAAGCCCAGCAGCAGCCGATGCAGATGACGCCGTGCTGCAATCCCATCAGCAGCGGCGCGAAGGCACCGGCACGGCGATGGCTGACCAGGAATTCGGCAGGACTGCGGCACCGGCGCAGGCACGCGGTCTTAAACGAGGTGAATTGGTAGGCGCCAGCGGAGATAAGGAGCGCTCCGGCGAACACCGGCGTCTTGCTGGTCATCATCGCCGACAGCAGCATCGCCTCGCTCAAAGCCCACTGCGCCGTCGCCGCGATGACACTGAACGCGCTCCAGGCAACGACATAGCCGGCGACAAAGATCACGGTCCGGCGATGGCTTCGATGACCGGGATTGGCGTGTCGCTGCAACGCGTCGAACAGCAGGACCGCCGGCGCGGCGCTGGGCACCATCATACCGACCATCATCACCATCCACATCGCCAAGGTCGCCGCGAAGTAGGCTGCGTCCCACTCGGGCAGTGGCATCGCGGCCATCGCCGCCGCGTCCATGTCCATGACCGGCTGGGC
>JBDTXW010000180.1:0-5775 GCA_040005975.1 Betaproteobacteria bacterium
CGGCGTCGCCGGATTGTTGCTTTGAATAGCAAAGTCTCCGTCGACGACGTCGAATCGCACTTGCCTGTTCGGAATACCCACGCCGCCCGCGCCCGTGACCGTAACCGATGCCGTGCCTATCTGCCCCGAGCAGATGTTGGCGCCACAGGCACCCGTGAGCGGCTTGATGGTCAGCGTATTGAAAATCGGTGCCGGCTTGACGGTGACTGTCGATGTCGCGCGCTGGCCGATGGCGTCCTGAACGGTAATCGTTACCGCGGTATCCGACGTGACGTTGCCCGGCAACAGGACGATGGTGCCGTTGCTCGAGCTCGCGACCGGGAGGACCGCGCTATTGCTAGAGACGACGAAAAACGGTGGCGCGCCGCCGCTGATCGTTAGCGTTAACGGCATGTTTGAAAACGCCGTCACGATGGGCGGCAGAATCGATAACGGCCCCGGAGTCGCCGGGCCGGGCTGGTACGGATTATTCGGGGCGCCGCTGCCGCCGCCACAACCGCTGAGTGCGAGCAATCCGCCGAGCGCGAAAAGCGCAAGTGCCGTCCGCAGCCAGCGAGCAATCATTAGGTTTGGCGCCATGAAGGAATCCCTGATGATGTTGTCCTAAATAGTCTAGCTGGGCCGGCTTTTTTAAACGCTGGTACAAGCATATAGCCCACTTTGTTCAGATTAAAGCGCAAGTTCGGGGCTGGCGCAAGTGCTTTTGGTGGAAGGGCTATCCCGAGGGGTGTCTGGGTTGCCGCAATGCAACATTATGGCTAGTATGAAAAGGTTCGCCGGCTGCTTCGGGCGTGCGCGGCAACGTGCGCCCGAAGCCGCGGTCGGACCGGCAACGGGCGAGGATGACGTGGAACAACAGCGACAGCTTGCGAACCTGCCCCCGATGAGGCAGGGACTGTACGACCCGGCGAACGAGCACGACGCCTGCGGCCTGGGGTTCATCGCGCACATCAAGGGCAAGCCCAGCCATGCGATCGTCACGCAGGGCCTGCAGATCCTCAAGAATCTGACCCACCGCGGCGCGACCGGCGCCGACCCCTTGCAGGGCGACGGCGCGGGGATCCTGGTTCAGCTTCCCGATGCATTCCTGCGCCGCGCCTGCGGTCGGCAGGGGCTCACGCTGCCGGCGCTGGGCCAGTACGGCGTCGGCATGGTATTCCTCCCGAAGGAGCCCGCCTCGCGCATGGCGTGTGAGCAAGAGATCGAGCGCGCCGTCGCCGGCGAGGGCCAACTTCTGCTCGGATGGCGCGACGTGCCGACCGACAACTCCGGTCTGTCGGAGCGCACCAAGGACGTCGAGCCGGTGATCCGGCAGGTTTTCATCGCGCGCGGCTCGAACCATATCGACCAGGACGCGCTGGAGCGCAAGCTCTACATCATCCGCAAGAAATCCGGGCATGCGATCCAGGCGCTGAAGCTCCGGCACGGCAAGGAGTTCTACGTGCCGTCGATGTCATCGCGCACGATCGTCTACAAGGGAATGCTCCTCGCCCATCAGGTCGGCGAGTACTACCTGGACCTGCGCGACCCGACGATGGTATCGGCGCTGGCGATGGTGCATCAGCGCTTTTCGACCAACACGTTTCCGACGTGGGACTTGGCGCACCCGTTCCGCCTGGTCTGCCATAACGGCGAGATCAACACGCTGCGCGGCAACGTGAACTGGATCCGGGCGCGGCAGCAGGCGATTTCTAGCACGGTGCTCGGCGACGACCTCGACAAGATCTGGCCGCTGATCTACGACGGGCAATCCGATTCCGCATCGTTCGACAACTGCCTCGAGCTCTTGCTGATGGGCGGGTACCCGCTCGCGCACGCGATGATGCTGATGATTCCCGAAGCCTGGGCCGGCAATCCGCTGATGGACGAAGACCGCCGCGCGTTCTACGAATACCACGCGGCGCTGATGGAGCCTTGGGACGGTCCCGCGGCGATGGCGTTCACCGACGGCCGCCAGATCGGCGCCACGCTCGATCGCAATGGGCTGCGGCCGGCACGCTACATCGTCACCGACGACGATTACGTGATCATGGCTTCCGAGGTCGGCGTGCTCGATATTCCCGAGCGCAAGATCATCCGGAAGTGGCGGCTGCAGCCGGGCAAGATGCTGCTGGTCGACACCGAGCAGGGACGCATCATCGACGACGACGAGCTCAAGCGGACGCTGGCGACAGCCAAGCCGTACCGCGCATGGATCGACCGCACGCGCATTGCGCTCGAGGATCTGCCGGCGCCGGCGCCGCCGCAGCGCTCGACTGTTTTGCTGCTCGACCGTCAGCAGGCGTTCGGCTACACGCAGGAAGACCTGAAGGTGATCCTCGCGCCGATGGCGCAAAACGGCGAGGAAGCGGTCGGGTCGATGGGCAACGACGCAGCGCTGCCGGTGCTGTCGAACCGGCCGAAGGTGCTCTACAGCTATTTCAAGCAGCTTTTCGCCCAGGTGACCAATCCGCCGATCGACCCGATCCGCGAAGAGCTCGTGATGTCGCTGGTGACGTTCATCGGACCGCGGCCGAACCTTCTTGCCGTCGACATCGCGGCCGACGCCGCCGATCTGCCGATGCGTCTGGAGGCGGCGAAGCCGATCCTGACCGCCGACGAGATGGAGAAGATCCGCCATGTCGGGCTGTTCACCGGCACCAAGTTTCGTTCGCGCGAGCTCGACATCTGCTATCCCGCGGCGTGGGGCGCGGCGGGGATGGAAGCCGCGCTCGCGAGCCTGTGCGCGCATGCCGAGGACGCCATTCGTCTCGGCTTCAACATCCTGATCGTGTCCGACCGCAACGTTTCGGCCGAGCGGATGCCGATTCCGGCGCTGCTTGCGACCGCCGCCGTGCACCAGCACCTGGTGCGCAAGGGCCTGCGCACCAGCGCCGGCCTCGTCGTCGAAACCGGATCGGCGCGCGAAGTGCATCAGTTCGCGCTGCTCGCCGGATATGGCGCCGAGGCGATCCACCCCTACCTCGCGCTGGAAACGCTCGCGGAGCTACACGAAATCGTGCCCGAAGTTTCGTCCGAGGAATCGGCCAAGCGCTTCGTCAAGGCGATCTGCAAGGGCTTGTACAAGGTGATGTCGAAGATGGGCATCTCGACCTACCAGTCGTACTGTGGCGCGCAGATCTTCGAGGCGGTGGGATTGAACAGCGCGTTCATCGACAAGTATTTCACCGGCACCGCGAGCAACATCCAGGGCATCGGTCTGTTCGAAGTCTCCGACGAGGCCTATCGGCTGCACCAGACCGCCTTCGGCGACAGCCCGGTGCTGCGCGATGCGCTCGACGCGGGCGGGGAATACCAGTACCGCGTTCGCGGCGAGGAGCACATGTGGACGCCCGACTCGATCGCAAAGTTGCAGCACGCGGCGCGAGCGAACAGCCATGCGACCTACCAGGAGTACGCGAAGCTGGTCAACGAACAGGGCCGCCGGCTGATGACCTTGCGCGGGCTGTTCGAGTTCAAGCGCGCATGCGTGCCGGTGCCGCTCGACGAGGTCGAGCCAGCGGCGGAGATCGTCAAGCGCTTTGCCACCGGCGCGATGAGCCTGGGCTCGATTTCGACCGAGGCGCACACAACGCTCGCGATCGCGATGAACCGTATCGGCGGCAAGTCGAACACCGGCGAAGGCGGCGAGGACGCGCGCCGCTACCCGCCGATGCGCAAGGGCGAGACGCTCGGCTCGCGTATCGACGGCGTCGTCGTCGACGTCCCGGTCAGGGAAGGCGATTCGTTGCGCTCGCGCATCAAGCAGGTCGCGTCGGCGCGCTTCGGTGTCACCGCCGAATATCTGGTCAACGCCGACCAGCTGCAGATCAAGATGGCGCAGGGCGCCAAACCCGGCGAAGGCGGCCAGCTGCCGGGGCACAAGGTTTCCGAGTACATCGCCAAGCTGCGTTTTTCGGTGCCGGGCGTCGGGCTGATCTCGCCGCCGCCGCACCACGACATCTACTCGATCGAGGACCTGGCGCAGCTCATTCACGATCTGAAGAATGCCAATCCGCAGGCGTCGATCAGCGTCAAGCTGGTGTCTGAAGTCGGCGTCGGGACCGTGGCCGCGGGCGTCGCCAAGGCCAAGGCCGACCATGTGACGATCGCCGGCCATGACGGCGGCACCGGCGCCTCGCCGGAGTCGTCGATCAAGCATGCGGGGACGCCGTGGGAACTGGGTCTCGCCGAGACGCAGCAGACGCTGGTGCTCAACCGCTTGCGCGGCCGGATCGCCGTGCAGGTCGACGGCCAGATGAAGACCGGCCGCGACGTCGTCGTCGGCGCGCTTCTGGGCGCCGACGAGTTCGGTTTCGCGACCGCCCCGCTGGTCGCCGCGGGCTGCATCATGATGCGCAAGTGCCATCTCAATACCTGCCCGGTCGGCATCGCGACGCAGGACCCGGTGTTGCGCGCGAAATTCGACGGCCAGCCCGAGCACGTCGTCAATTTCATGTTCTTCGTCGCTCAGGAAGTGCGCGAGATCATGGCAGAGCTCGGCATTCGCCGCTTCGAGCACCTTATCGGGCGCTCGGACCTGCTCGACACGCGCGCCGGCATCGAACACTGGAAGGCGCGCGGCCTGGATTTCTCGCGCATCTTCTACCAGCCGGCTATGCCACCGGAAGTGGCGCGTTACCATTGCGAAGAACAGGACCATCGGCTCGATCGCGCGCTCGATCATCAGCTGATTGCCGCCGCGGCCGCCGCAATCGAGCAGAAGACGCCGGTGCGCCTCGAATACAAGATCCGCAACGCGCACCGCTCGGTCGGCGCGATGCTCTCCGGGATCGTCGCGCGGCGCTACGGCCACGCAGGCCTGCCCGAGGACACCATCCATGTCGCATTCGACGGCACCGCCGGCCAGAGCTTCGGCGCGTTCCTCGCCCGCGGCATCAGCTTCGAGCTGCAGGGAGCGACCAATGACTATGTCGGCAAGGGGCTGTCCGGCGGACGCATCGTCGTCTACCCGGATCCGGAGTCGCCGGCGAAGCCCGACGAGAACATCGTTATCGGCAATACGGTGATGTACGGAGCGATCGCCGGCGAAGCGTATTTTCGCGGTATCGCTGGCGAGCGTTTTTGCGTGCGCAATTCCGGTGCCTCGGCCGTCGTCGAAGGTACCGGCGATCACGGCTGCGAGTACATGACCGGAGGCACGGTCGTCGTGCTCGGCCGCACCGGGCGCAATTTCGCCGCAGGCATGAGTGGCGGCGTTGCGTTCGTCTACGACAAGGATGGGACTTTCCGGGAGCGTTGCAACACCGCGATGGTGACGCTCGAGAAAGTTCAGGACGAAGCCGAACAGGCGAGGACCGAGGCCGACCTCGTCGTTGCCGGCAAGGGGTGTCTGCGCCATGGAGACCAAAGCGACGACGCCATTTTGCGCGGCCTGATCGAGCGCCATTTGCGCTTTACCGCAAGCACGCGCGCACTGCGGATTCTCGATAACTGGGAAACCACGCGCGGCAAATTCGTCAAAGTCTTCCCGAGTGAATACAAGCGGGCGCTCGGCGAGCTCTTCGCGCGGCGGACCGTCGTGCCGGTAGCGAATCGCCAGCGCGAGGCGGTCTGATCCGATGGGCAAGACCACCGGCTTTATCGAGCTGCAGCGAATTTCCGAGGTCGCGCTGCCGATCGGCGAGCGCGTGCGTAACTACCGCGAGTTCATCTTCGCTCTCGAGAACGACGAGGCGTCGAAGCAGGGTGCGCGTTGCATGGACTGCGGGATACCGTTTTGCCAGTCCGGATGTCCGATCAACAACATCATTCCCGACTGGAACGACCTGGTCT
>JBDTXW010000181.1:0-5732 GCA_040005975.1 Betaproteobacteria bacterium
AGCGCCGCCATTCCTCGCCGTAGGGCGTGATGTCGTGCACGATCTCGAACCGGGTCCCGTCGGCGCGCCGCGGATAGCCTGCCTCGTCGAGGAGTTTGTTCGCCATCTCGACGCCGTTGGTAACGTTGTAGTTGCGCACATCCGCGGTGTATAAGCCCGTGGCCTTGAAGTTGGAGCTGATTGGCCCGGTCGCCGGCTTCCCGAACCCGAACCAGATGTTGTCGATGACGAACTTGCGGTCGACCGCGTAGGCGACCGCCTGGCGCACCTTGACGTTGTCGAACGGCTTCTTCTGCGTATTGAAGTCGAGCTCCACGATGGGCGACTGCATCTCGTAGCCCTTGGTGGTCACGCCGATGTGCGGCAACGCCTGCAGGCGCTTGACGTCCAGCGGCAGGACCGCGCTGAAGCCGGCGATCTGCGCTTCCTGGGTCTCGAGCGTGGCCGCGCGGGTGCTGCCGTCGGCGATGAAGCGCGCAACGATGCGATCGAGGTAGGGCCGGCCCTTCTTCCAATAATCCGGGTTGCGGTCGAACCGCATGTACTGGCCCTTCTGCCATTCCACGAACTTGTAGGGACCCGTCCCGACCGGCTTGTTCGCGTTCGGATGGTTGTTGATGTCGCCGGTGCCGAACATGTGCTTGGGCAGCATCGGCGATTCGTAGCCCGAAAGCGCCATCAGCATGTAGGGCGCCGGCTCGGACAGCCGGAATACAGCGGTCAGGGGATCGGGCGTGTCGATCGCCTCGACGGCGCGGAAGGTGTTGATCCCGCGCGGGTGCACCTTCTTCAGCACGTCGAGCACGGTGAACTTCACGTCGTCGCTGGTGAACGGCTGCCCGTCGTGGAACTTGACCCCTTCCTGCAGCTTGAAGGTGATGGTCTTGCCGTCCGGGGCCACCGTCCATGACTTGGCCAGGCCCGGGATCGGCCGCAGGTTGAAGTCGTATTCGAGCAGGCCCTCGTACATCTTGGTGGCGACCTGGCCGATCGGGCCCGACGTGCTCTGGTAAGAGGCGAGCGTCGGGGGCTCGGGCTGAACCACCATGACCAACGTACCGCCACGCTGAGGCGGCGAGGCTGCAACTTGCCCGAGCGCAGTACCGGGCAGGACAATGCCGAACAGCGCGAGCGCAAAGAACATACCGCGTATTGCGAAGATGACACGAACCATGGTTCCTCCATGCGGTGAGCGCCCGAGCCAAGCGGGATGAGTGCCCATGATAGTACGACGGGAAGCCTTCGGCGCCATCCTTCTTGTGTCGGTACGCGTGGCGACAACTAGTATGGCGGAGGCCCTGCGCTGAGCGCGCTCAGCGCTTACGCGCGCAACAAGTATCCTTGAACGTAGTCAGCGCCCTCCGCAGCCGAGCGCCGCCTAAAGCGGATCAGGTACCGCAGAACGTGCGATAGCACGCTGTCACGGCGGCTGGCGCCGGTTCGGCGTAAGTCGCCCGCGCGGGCGCCTCGTCGTACGGCTGCTTTATCGCGTCCAGTAATCGGTCGAAGGGCACGAGATCATCCTCGTCGGATGCAGCGGCCAGTGCCTCTTCCACGCGATGGTTGCGGGCGATAATGATGGGATTGACGCTGCGCATCATCTTGGCGCGCTCGATGCCCGAGGTTGCCGGCCCAAGCTTTGCGTTGTCGCTCTCGCTGGCGCAGCGGGCTCGCCAGCGGGCCAGCCACGCATCGGGCGCGCGCGCGTCGGCGAACAGCGCGCGGAGTGGCGCTTCGTCGCCGGCAGCGGCATCGGCAAGCCGCCGCCACCCGAGGGTGAAATCCACGCGCTCGGCATGAAGCAGGGCCAACCAGTCTTCGACCAGTGCGGTATCGGCGCTGTCGTCCTCGGGCTCGCCTCGACGTAGCCCGAGCTTGGTGCGCTGCCCGCGGAGCAGGTGTCTACGGTACTGCGCCGGGAATGCAGCGATGACTTCAGTGGCCATCGCGACCGCCTGCTCGGGATCGTCGGACAGTAGGGGCAGGAGTGCTTCGGCCAGGCGTGCCAGGTTCCAGCCCGCGATGTCGGGCTGGTTGCCGAAGGCGTAGCGTCCCTGTTCGTCGATGGAGCTGAACACCGCAGCGGGGTCGTAGGCCTCCATGAAGGCGCATGGCCCGTAGTCGATCGTCTCGCCCGATATCGTCATGTTGTCGGTATTCATCACGCCGTGGATGAAGCCGACGTTCATCCACTGCGCGATCAGGGCAGCCTGGCGCTCGGCTACATTCTGCAACAGCCCGAGGAAAGGCTGCGGTGTGGTCGCAAGCGCGGGATCGTGCCGCGCGATCGTGTACTCGGCAAGTTTGCGCACGCTTTCGACGTCGCCGCGCGCGGCATAGAACTGAAAGGTCCCGACGCGGATGTGGCTCGCCGCCACGCGTGTCAAGACTGCGCCGGGCAGAACGCGCTCGCGGAACACCTGCTCGCCTGTCGCTGCGACCGCGAGGGCGCGAGTTGTGGGGATGCCCAGCGCGTGCATTGCCTCGCTGATCAGCACCTCGCGAAGCATAGGACCAACGGCGGCCTTGCCGTCGCCACCGCGGGCGAATGGCGTACGGCCAGACCCCTTGAAGGCAATGTCGCGACGGTGTCCCTGACGATCGATCACCTCGCCCAGAAGTAGCGCGCGGCCGTCCCCGAGTTGCGGAGAGAACCCGCCGAACTGGTGGCCTGCGTAAGCCTGGGCCAGCGGTTCGGCTCCGTCGGGCACGGTGTTTCCCGCGAACATAGCTGCCCTCGCTGGATCATCGAGCGAGGTGAGGTCGAGACCAAGATCTTCCGCCAACGAACGGTTGAGAAACAGCAGCCTTGGTGCGCGCACGACCGCAGGTCGTCGAGAAACGTAGAACCCAGGCAGTTCGCGAGCGAACGAATTGTCGAAGGGAAATGCAACGGCAGGTGCAACCGACTCATAGATGGTGGCCATGGCCAAGTTTGCCACATCGTGCTACTTCGCATGCGTCTCCAGCTCGCAGTTGCCTTGCCGGCGGATTCACGAAAAGATAGGGAACCGGAACGGGAAAGCGCAATGGCACGGGCGCAGGCGTTCCCTGCCGCACGCCGGTAAACTCATAAAACAATCGGAGAACATCGAATGAGTGATCTCTTTCGACATGGCACGTTGTTGATCGTTGTAGGCGCGACGTTGTGTTGCGGATCGGGCATCGCCGGCGTTACCGAAGGCAATGACGCGTTCGTGAAAGGCGACTATGTCACCGCATTGAAGGAATTGCGTCCGCTCGCCGAACGAGGCAATGCGAAGGCCCAATATCGCCTCGGGCGGATGTACGAATTTGGCCAAGGCGTCGCGGTGGACAAGGCGCAAGCACTGGTCTGGCTGCGCAGGTCAGCGGCGCAAGGAGATTCCGAGGCCCAACTTGAACTGGGCGTGATATACGCAACGGGCGACGGTGTGAAGCAGGACGATAAAATGGCGGTGGCGTTGTTTCAAAAAGCGGCGACGCAGGGGGAAGCCACCGCTCAGTACAACCTGGGACTGATGTACGCCAAGGGCAATGGTGTGCAGAAGGACTACCCGCAGGCGGTAGCCTGGTTTCGCAAGGCGGCCGAGCAGGGGGACGTGCGCGCTCAGTTCAAAATGGGGGTGGTGTACGCAAATGGCGAAGGCGTGGGGCAGGACGACGTTCTCGCTTTCGCCAATTACGCGATCGCCGCGCGTGACGGGAATGCAGAAGCTCTCGCGCAGCGGGACGGTATCGGCAAGAGACTCAAGCCGGCACGAATGCGCCAGGCGCAGGCGCTGGCTGCCGACTGGCAAGTGGGCAAGCCGATGCCTGGAAGCCCCGCCACCGCCGCGTCAAAGGACCAGGCCATCGTCGCCGCACCCCCTCCTGCGCCTGCGCGGCCAAATAAGTGTTCGGCGACGGGTACGATGGAAGGCGAGAAGTTCACAGCGAGCAATTGCGCGGTTTCCCTGTATGGCGACCAGCACAGCGTTGCGATCTGGTTCAACGAAGACCCGATCTCGCCGCCGGAGGCGGAAAGCTTCCAGATTTCCTCCTACGCCGATGGGGCACAGGGGGGCAAGCAACGAACGTTGGTCCAGATCATGTTCTGCCCCGGCGGAGGCGCGACGACGGCATCTCCGTCGGCCGTCAAGTCGATCGACCTGAATACGAACCACGCCAAATCGCCGCTCGCCGGTATTCAGTGGGTCGTTGAATCGCCGAAGGACTTCAAGGTGGAAAAGATGACCGGAGAGGTCAAGCCAGGCGCAATGTTGACAGGCAGGATCGTCGGCAATCGGAGCAAGACGTCGTGGAATCTCGAATTCGACGTCAGGTTGCCTCAGAAGGACGCTGCCGCGGGAATGGCCTGCAGCAAGTGACATGCGTGATTTATTTGCGGAGATGCATTCCTCTGGTGGCCCTCGCGCTGCTGGCCGGCTACGAAACCATGCCCGAAGGGCCGACGGTCACGGCGCTGCAGGGCGCCGATAAGGGTTATGACGAGTCTCGGACTGACGATGTGGGTTGCAGACAATATGCTCACGCTCAGGTTGGCGGCGTGATGTCTGCATCGGCAGACCATGCAAACGGGGTCACGAGCACCGCGCCGGGTTTAGCCATTTGCGCTCCTGTAGGCTTGAGGCTTTTCCTTTCCAGGGTGGACGACCTGATTGCTCGTGTGTCGCAAAAAGCTCAGTTCACTTCCTCTTTCGCCGCGGGCGGTTGAATGCTAGCTGCAGGCTTCGGGGCATCGCTGACAGCATCGTTAACGCTGGGGGCGGGAGCAGGAGGCTCCGCCTTCACCTCAGGATTCATGGGAAGTACGGACGGCGCAGTCTTGTCGTCGGGAATCACGATGGGTGCGGCCTCCGATTTGGCCGTCGTCTTGCGCCGGGATTCCGCAGCGCCATTCGCCGCACGATGAGGGGCTGCCGGCGCGGAGGCGCGCGGCGTTTGCGCCGCCGGCGTCGCGACCGCAGGGGTCTTGGTCGCATTCGGCGTGGGCAATGTCTGCTGCGGTGCAATCAACTCGTTCACCGGGGCCGGAATGGCTGGCGCCGTCAGAACTGCCGACGAGGGCGTTATCGGCGCGACCGACTTGGCATCGTGCGCGGAAAACATGCCGAGCGGATCGAAAACAAGGAATGCGCCCAAGACAATCGTCACCATCAGCGCAATACCCGAAACCGCGAGTGTGAAATTCGAGGATTTCGCCTCCGCACCATCCTCAATACCATGGGGGTGGTTGTGCATGCGAAGGTCATCCAGCGTGGATGGAAGCGGGCTGATTGCTGGGTGCGACACGGCAGGACTTGCGATCATGATGATTCCTTATAATTGTTTCCGTACTTGTCGGGTGATCGCCTGGGCATGGCGGAGGTACCTGGACCCCAGCGAGGGACGACGATTTGTTCACGTTAGTCCGCGCCACCGTTGCTGTCCGTGCGGTGGTACACAGAACGGCGGACTGAAATTTGGCGCTTGGCATCCGCGCCTGCGCGTAGCAATATCCGCCGTTGCCGCCGACGAGGGAGGTAGTGATGAATCGGGCCTATCGCGCAACGCTTGTTTTCTTCGCGCTCTCCGGTTTCGTCTTCGCGTTCGGATCACGCGCTGAGACGCCAGGCGAAATTCCGAAACCCTGGACCTACGAAGGCAGCATGAAGCTGCAGGAACAGCAGCGGCAGCAAGATCAGCAAGGTCAGCAAGGTCAGCAGCAACAACAATCGCCTCAGGGAACCGGCGGCAGGATGGCGCCGGGT
>JBDTXW010000182.1:0-5721 GCA_040005975.1 Betaproteobacteria bacterium
TTCGCCCGTCCCTACAATGTGAATTGTGCGGTGCAGCAAACGGGGCGTGGTACCGGGGTCGTACGGCGAAGGGCCGGCGACCGGAAAAGCCCCTTGCAGCCCGCTAATTCGGACCCGTCTTAGGGTCCTGCAACCCAACGGGAAAGGATGATCATGTACAACGCAACCGAACAATTCGCCGAAATCAATAAGGCGGGCTACGACAATGCCGTCAAGCTCGCGTCACTGTCACTCGACAAGGCCGAGCGTCTGGCCAAACTCAACCTGCAAGCGGCCAAGGTCGTGCTCGAGCAGGGTGTCTACACCGCCAACGCGGTCGCCGGCATCAAGGACGTGCAGGAACTCGCTGCCGTCCGCGCCAAGCTGACCGAAGCGGGCGTGCAGAACGCGCTCGGCTATTCGCGCGGCGTCTACCAGATCGCTTCCGAAGCGCAAGCCGATTTCTCGGCGCTCGCCGAAGAGGCATGGGCCGCCTACACCAAGGGCTTCGCGGTCTGGGTCGACAAGGCCACCAAGAACGCGCCTGCGGGCTCCGATGTTGCCGTCACGGCGTTGAAGTCGACGGTCGCGGCGACGACTGCGGCGTTCGATCAGTTCTCGAAGGCGACCAAACAGGTTGTCAGCTTTGCCGACGCCTCGGTCCGCGCTGCAGCCGCTAACGCCGCTAACGCCGCCAACAACGCGACGAAGCCGGCCGGCAAGGGCCGCAAGGCCGCGTAAGGCAGACGATGCGAGTGCCCTTCAGGCGCTTGAAAGCGCAAAGGGCGGTCCCAACATAGAGTTCGCTGGCTTCACCTGTATCATTTTCCTCCTCCTAAATGATACAGCCTCGCCCCGACAGCAATGCCGGGGCTTTTTTTCGCGCCCGCGCCGCCGTCGAGAAAGCTTACAGGTTGCTGACTAACGCGGCGCTCACCTGTTTCAGGCCTTTGAAATATCTGCCCTATTTCGACCGCGTACGGAAATTGCATGCGTGCCATCGGTCGATTCCGCGTTCGCTTGCGGGGTAGACGGTCTTGGACGCGGCCAATGTTGGTGGCCGCTTACATCAATACATAACGCCGGACCGGGGGAAACATGGTGAAGAGACAATTGCGGGCGCTGGCGGCAGCACTGGCGACGATGGCATGCCTTTGTGGGCCGGCGCTGGGGGCCGTGACGTTCAACCCGTTCGTGACGTCGGCGGACCTTGCCGGTGCGCTGGGCAACAATGCGACGATCGGATTCGCCTACGCCGGCGACAAGTTCGTCGGCTCCGTCTACTTCGGCACGAACAATAACCAGCTGTATCAAACCAACTTGACCGGAGGGAGCGTCGCGTTCTTCGGCAACCCGATACCGGGCGCGTTCGGCGAAATCTATGTTTCGAGCTCGTTGGGGCTCGGCGGCTTCGGCTCGCGGGACGTCTTTGCTGGACCCCAGGGCCTCGGCTCGGTGTATCACTTTTCCAATGACGGGACGACCGATCCGGGTTCGCTGTTCGCCTCCGGCCTTACCGGCGGCGTGCGCGGCATCGCCTTCGATCCGTTCGGCGCCTATGGCGGCGACATGATCGTCACGACCACCGCGGGATTCGTCTACCGGATCAACAGCGCAGGCGTTGCCACTTTTCTGGCCTCGGTCGGCGAGGACGCCGAGGGCTTGAGCTTTGCACCGGCGGACTTCGGTCCGGTGGCTGCGGGAACGCTGGTCGTGGCTTCCGAGGGGAGCGGGTCGCTGCGCGCGATCACGCCCGCCGGCGCCATCAGCCTCATCGCGACCGTGCCATCGGCGGAAATGGTGAGCTTCGTTCCGATGAACCTTGGCGTAAGCGGCAATCCGCTGGAGGGCTTCTACGCGGCGTCTTACCCGGTCAACATCGTCAAGGCGGACGCCAGCGACTTTGCGGCCTATCTCGGCGACATCGTCGTGACCGGCGAGACGACCCATTCTCTGACCGACGTGCACTGGAACGGGTCCGCCTTCGTCACCAGCGTGATCGGCACGCTGCCCAACCAGCCGGAGGACGGCATCTTCGTCACCGCATCGATCCTGAATCCCGGATGCGAAAGGACGAACACCTGCGGACAGGTGCCCGAGCCAGGCAGCGTCGCGCTGATCGCGGCGGCCTTGCTGGGGCTATGCCTGGTGCGCCGCCGAATCGGAGCAGGCCCGCAGCGAGGCTGACCATGGTCGAATGTGGGAGCGGCGTCGATCGCCGTTCCCACCCAAGCCCGTCGTCCAATCGACGGGCTTTTTTTTCGCCCAGACCTTCCTGTCGATGGATCGAACCCGCTAGAACATGTGCTGGCCGCCGTTGATCGCGATATTGGCGCCGGTGACGAACGCCGCTTCCTCTGACGACAGATAGGCGACCAGGCCCGCGACCTCGTCGGGCTTGCCCAGGCGGCCCATCGGTATCTGGGGCACGATCTTCGAGTCCAGCACCTCCTGCGGAATCGCCATCACCATCTTGGTGCCTATGTATCCCGGGGAGATCGTATTGACGGTGACTCCCTTGCGCGACACTTCCAGTGCCAGCGCCTTGGTGAAGCCGTGCATCCCTGCTTTCGCGGCCGAGTAATTGGTCTGGCCGAACGCGCCCTTCTGGCCGTTGACCGACGAAATATTGATGATGCGGCCCCAGCCGCGGTCGACCATGCCGTCGCAGACCTGCTTGGCCATGTTGAAGCACGAATCGAGGTTGGTGCGTATCACCGCATCCCAGTTCGCCTTGTCCATTTTCTTGAATGTCATGTCACGCGTGATGCCGGCATTGTTGACCAGAACGTCGACGGGACCGACGTCGGTCACCACGCGGCCGACGCAGGCGACGCATGACTCCCAGTCGACGACATCGCAGGGATAGGCATAAAACCTGTGGCCCGACTTTTTCATTGTCTCGAGCCATTCCTGTGCTTTGAGGTTGCCCGGCGAATGCGTGGTCACGACCGTATGGCCCAGCGCGGCGAGCTTGACGCAGATCGCCTCCCCCAGCCCGCCCATGCCGCCCGTGACCAACGCAATTCGCTGCTTGTCCTGTGCCATCGCTTCCTCCTTTGCCCCTAGATCTGCAGTCCGGTTTATTGTGTCGTGCGCTTTAGCGCTCGACCGCCATGGCCACGCCCATGCCGCCGCCGATACAAAGTGACGCCAGGCCCTTTTTCGCATCGCGCCGCGCCATTTCATAGAGCAGCGTCACCAGGATGCGGCAGCCGGATGCGCCGATCGGATGGCCAAGTGCGATCGCGCCCCCGTTGACGTTGATCTTTTTCGTATCCCAGCCCATTTCCTTGTTTACTGCACAGGCCTGCGCGGCGAATGCCTCGTTGATCTCCATCAGATCGAGGTCGGCCGCCTTCCACCCGGCCTTTTCGAGCGCGCGCCGCGACGCAGGCACCGGCCCCATCCCCATGATGGACGGATCGACGCCGGACGATGCGAAGGCCTTGATCTTCGCCAGCGGCTTCAGTCCGAGCTGAGCGGCGCGCTCCGCGCTCATCACCAGCACTGCCGCGGCCCCGTCGTTGATTCCCGATGCATTGCCGGCGGTTACGCTGCCTTCCTTGTTGAACGCCGGCCGCAACGCCGATAGCGAACCCAAGGTCGCCCCCGCCTTGATGAATTCGTCGCTGTCGAACGCCACCGGATCGCCCTTGCGCTGCGGGATCATCACCGGCGTGATCTCGTCCTTGAACTTGCCCGCCTTCTGCGCCGCTTCGGCCTTGTTCTGACTGGCGACGGCGAACTCGTCCTGTTGCGCGCGTGGAATGGCGTGCTGCTTGGCGACGTTTTCCGCAGTGATACCCATGTGATACTGGTTGTAGACGTCCCACAGGCCGTCGACGATCATGCTGTCGATCAGCTTGGCATCGCCCATGCGAAAGCCGTCGCGCGAGCCCGGCAGCACGTGCGGCGCCGCGCTCATGTTCTCCTGGCCGCCGGCGATGACGATATCGGCGTCGCCGCAGCGCACCGCCTGCGCAGCCAGCATCACCGCCTTCAATCCCGAGCCGCAGACTTTGTTGATCGTCATGCCGGGAATGTCCGCGGGCAGACCCGCCTTGATCAGCGATTGCCGTGCTGGGTTCTGGCCGCTGCCCGCGGTCAGCACCTGGCCGAGAATCACTTCGGAGATTTGCTCCGGCCTGACCTGGTACCGGGCGAGCAGCGCGGCGATCACCGTGGCGCCGAGCTCGGGCGCCGGCGTCTTGGCCAGCGCGCCGCCGAATTTACCTATCGCCGTGCGCAATGCGCCCGCGATGACGATGTCGCTCATGAGATTCTCCGCAAAAGATTGGGCGTGACGACCGGATCGACGGTCGCCGTGATCCGGTGATCGCTACGCTATGGTAGCGCAGCCTGCGCTTCCCGGCAGCACGGACGGAGCATTCGAGACCGAGCCCGTCCGCGCCGGTCAAGCCACGCGCTCGGTGACGTAGGTTCCCGGTGCGGGCGCCAGCGGCCGATGTTTTTCATTGCCGGCATCCTTGGGTGCTGGCCGCGTTCCGCCGGCGTACCGGTGCAGCCACGCCGTCCAGTGCGGCCACCAGCTGCCGGGTCGCGTCTGAGCACGCGCCACCCAGTCGGCGGGATCATCGGTCAGCAGTTCATTGGTCCAGTAGTTGCGGCGATTTTTCGCGGCGGGATTGATGACGCCGGCGATATGCCCCGATGCACCGAGCACGAACGTCAGATCGCCGCCGAGCAGCCCGACGCTCCTGTATGCCGTGCGCCAGGGCACGATGTGGTCCTCCCTGGTCGCAAGGATGTAGGAAGGCATGGCGACGCGCCCCAGGTCGATGCGCTGGCCGCACATCGTCAGCGCCCCGGGCTCGCGCAGCTTGTTGTCCAGATACATGTTGCGCAGATATTCGACGTACATCGGCCCCGGCAGATTGGCGGAGTCGCCGTTCCAGTACAGCAGGTCGAACGCGGGCGGCTTCTGTCCCTTCAGGTAATTGCCGACGACGTAGTTCCAGACGAGCTCATTCGGCCTCAGGCTTGCGAACGCGCTCGCCAGCTCACTGCCCTGGATACGACCGCCGCCACACAGCGTCGGCATGCGCGCCGCCAGTACCTCGCGCGAAACGTAAACGCCGATGTCGCCTGGATCGGCGAAGTCGAGCATCGTCGCGAGAAACGTGGCGCTCGCGACCGGCGTCTCGCGCCGCGCCGTGGCCACCGCCAGTGCGCAGGCGAGCAGCGTACCGCCGACGCAGAATCCGAGCGCGTTGATTGTCTTGCTGCCTGCAATGTCACGCACCACATCGACGGCGGTCAGCACGCCTTGCTCGAGATAGTCGTCCCAGCCCAGGCCGCCGAGCTCGGGCGGAATGTTGCGCCAGGAAATCATGAAGACGGTGTGCCCCTGGGCGATGGCGTAGCGCACAAACGAGTTGTCCGGCTGCAGATCGAGAATGTAGTACTTGTTGATGCAGGGTGGCACGATCAGCAGTGGCCGCTTCGCGACGTTGCGGGTCGTCGGCGCGTACTGGATCAGCTCGATCAGCGGGTTGCGGAACACGACGCTGCCCGGAGTCGTCGCGAGGTTCCGCCCGACTTCGAACGCGCTTTCGTCGGTCATCGCGATGCGGCCGCGCTGCGCGTCGGCGACGAGGTTCGACAGGCCCTGTGCGATCGACGCACCGCCGGTCGCGAACGCGCGCTGCAGCGCCTCCGGATTGGTGGCAAGGAAATTGGACGGCGATATTGCATCCACATACTGCTGGGCAAGAAAGG
>JBDTXW010000183.1:0-5702 GCA_040005975.1 Betaproteobacteria bacterium
TTGCCATGCAGCTTGATTTCCAGCCGCAGGTCATTGAGCGAGTCGGCGTTGCGCAGCGCGTCTTCGTAGGTAATAAGCCCGCCTTCGTAGAGGTCGAACAGCGCCTGGTCGAAGGTCTGCATGCCGAGCTCGCGCGACTTCTTCATGATTTCCTTGATGCCCGAGACATCGCCCTTGAAGACCAAGTCGGAGATCAGCGGTGAATTGAGCATCACCTCGACCGCCGGTACGCGGCCGCGGCCGTCGCGGCGCGCGATCAGCCGCTGCGCGACGAAGGCGCGAATGTTGAGCGACAAATCCATCAGCAGCTGGGCGCGCCGCTCCTCGGGAAAGAAGTTGATGATCCGGTCGAGCGCCTGGTTGGTGCTGTTGGCGTGCAGCGTGGCGAGGCAAAGGTGCCCGGTCTCGGCAAACGCGATCGCGTAGTCCATCGTCTCGCGGTCGCGCACCTCGCCGATCAGGATGACGTCGGGCGCCTGGCGCAGCGAATTCTTGAGCGCGATCTGCCATCCATCGGTATCGACGCCGACTTCGCGCTGCGTGATGATGCAATTCCGGTGCTCGTGCACGAATTCGATCGGGTCTTCGATCGTGATGATGTGGCCGTAGCTGTTTTCGTTGCGGTAGCCGAGCAGTGCCGCCATCGAGGTCGACTTGCCCGCGCCGGTCGCGCCGATGAACAGCATGATGCCGCGCTTGCTCATTGTCACGTCCTTGAGCACCGGCGGCAGGTTCAGCTCGTCGAACGTGGGAATCGTCGTGTTGATCGTGCGCATCGCCATTCCGACGCGGCCCATCTGCACGAAGGCATTGCAGCGAAAGCGGCCGATGCCCGGCGGGCTGATCGCGAAGTTGCATTCCTTCGTCGACTCGAACTCCGACGCCTGCTTGTCGTTCATCACGCTGCGGACGATCTCGATCGTGTGCTGCGGCGTCAGCGAAGTCTTGGACACCGGGGCGATCTTGCCGTCGACTTTGATCGCGGGCGGAAAGCCCGCGGTGATGAACAGATCCGAGCCTTTTTGCTTGACCATGAGGTCGAGCAGCTCGTGGATGAATTTGGTCGCGGTTTCTCGTTCCATGGGGCGTTCCCTTGCTTCTCGTGGCGTCGACCGCGGGCCCGACGGTCAGCCGCCGAACAGGTCCTTGTTGACCGCCCGGGCACGTGCTTCGGCCAGGGCGATCTGGTTGCGGCGGACCATCTCGGTCAGGCACTGGTCCAGCGTCTGCATGCCGGCCGACTGGCTGGTCTGGATCGACGAGTACATCTGGGCGACCTTGTTTTCGCGGATCAGGTTACGGATCGCCGGGGTTCCGATCATGATCTCGTGCGCAGCGATGCGGCCCTGCAGGTCCTTGGTCTTGAGCAGCGTCTGCGATATAACCGCGACGAGAGATTCGGAGAGCATCGCTCGTACCATGTCTTTTTCGGCCGCCGGGAACACGTCGATGATGCGGTCGATCGTCTTCGCCGCCGAGCTGGTGTGCAGCGTGGCGAAGACCAGGTGACCGGTCTCGGCAGCGGTCAGCGCGAGCCGTATCGTCTCGAGATCGCGCATCTCGCCGACCAGAATATAGTCCGGGTCCTCGCGCAGCGCGGCACGCAGCGCATTGGCGAACGATAGCGTGTGCGGCCCGACCTCGCGCTGGTTGATCAGGCACTTCTTCGATTCGTGCAGGAATTCGATCGGGTCTTCGATCGCCAGGATGTGCCCGTATTCGCTTTCGTTCACATGGTTGATCATTGCGGCGAGCGTGGTCGACTTGCCGGAGCCGGTCGGCCCGGTGACCAGGATCAGCCCGCGCGGCCGCGTCGTCAGATCGGCAAATACCTTGGGCGCGTTCAGCTCCTCGAGCGACAGCACCTTGGACGGAATCGTCCGGAACGCGACCGCAGCGCCCCGCTCCTGATTGAACGCATTGACGCGGAACCGCGCCAGGTTGGGGATGCCGAAAGAAAAGTCACATTCCAGCATCTCTTCGTAGGTCTTGCGCTGCGCGTCGCTCATGATGTCGTACACCATGGCGTGCACGTCTTCATGCTCCATCGGCGGCAGATTGATGCGCCGGATGTCGCCATGGACGCGAATCATCGGCGGCAGCCCGGCCGACAGGTGCAGGTCGGAAGCCTTGTTCTTGACCGCGAAAGCGAGAAGTTCGGCAATGTCCATTTATAATCCCTGCTGCCGCGCCCGGCCGCGGCGTGCGCCCGGTGTGCGCCTTGCCTGCGGCGCTTTGGTGCGCCGGCAGTGGTGGTGAAGGCCCGGACTGGCTATGCCGGCGTCATTGATTATGAGCCTATACGAGAAGGCGTGGCAAGCCATGCACCAGCGCATCGCGCAGGCAGCCCGCGCCGCGGGCCGCGATCCGGCGACGATCCGGCTGCTCGCAGTGAGCAAAGGCGTGCCGGCGGAGGCGGTCCGGGCCGCCCATGCGCTCGGGCAGCGTGCCTTCGGCGAGAACTACGTGCAGGAGGCCACGGTAAAGATGGCGGCGCTCGCCGATCTGCCCGACATCGAATGGCATTTGATCGGGCCGCTGCAGGGGAACAAGGCGCGCGCGGCAGCCGCGCGCTTCACCTGGGTGGAAAGCATCGATCGCCTGGCGGTTGCCGAGCGATTGTCGGCTACACGTGACGCACAACAAGGTCGGCTCGACGTTTGCGTGCAGGTCAACATCAGCGGCGAGACGACCAAGAGCGGCATCGCACCCGGCGAAACGCTTGCGCTGGCGCACGCCGTCGCCGCGCTGCCGCGGCTCGCGTTGCGCGGATTCATGGGGATCACCGCGCCGACGGCCGAGCTCGCTCGTCAACGCCAAGAGTTCCGGATATTGCGCGAATTGCTTGCCGCCGCGCAGGCCGAAGGGCTTATGCTCGACACCTTGTCGATGGGCATGTCGGCCGACCTTGAGGCGGCGATCGCCGAAGGTGCGACGCTGGTACGGGTCGGCAGCGCGCTGTTCGGACCGCGCCCCTGACCCGTTCGATGTCGACCGATGAGCGAAGATGCTGTCCGGCCGGAAGGCATGAAGAGGTTGCGGCGAAGGTGAGCATTTGAATATCACGTTCATCGGCGGCGGCAACATGGCGCGGGCGCTTATCGGCGGACTCGTTGCGCGCGGCCACGCGTCGAACGCGCTGTCGGTGGTCGAGATCAGTCCCGACACCCGCGCGACGGTCGCCGCACGCTTCGGCGTTGCGACATTCGCCTCCATCGAAGCCGCCGCGACTATCCATGCCGATCTGATCGTGATCGCCGTCAAGCCGCAGCATGTGCGGACCGTCGCACGCGAGCTGGCGACGCTGCTCAAACGGCAGGTCGTTCTGACGATCGCCGCGGGGATTCGTCTGGCCGATCTGTCGCGCTGGCTGCTCGGCTATCGGCGGCTAGTGCGGGCAATGCCAAATACGCCTGCGCTGATCGGCGCGGGCATCGCCGGCATGTACGCGCTATCGGGCGTCGACGGCGAGGGCCGGGCCCGCGCCGCGTCGATTCTCGAAGCGGTCGGCGCAACGCTGTGGTGCGAACGCGAGGACGAGCTCGACGCCGTCACGGCGGTATCGGGCAGCGGCCCGGCCTACGTCTTCTATTTTCTCGAAGCGCTCGACCAGGCGGCGCGAGAGCTCGGTTTTGCGCCGGCCGATGCCCGCCGGCTCGCGTACGCGACGTTCAGCGGATCGATGCGCCTGGCCGAGCAGAGCGAGTCCGAACCGGCGCTGCTGCGCGTGCAAGTGACATCCAAGGGCGGCACGACCGAGCGCGCCATCGGCGTGCTGGACGAGGCCAGGGTGATGGCCGCGATCATCGCCGCGGTCAGGGCCGCGGCAGAGCGCGCGCACGAAATGGGCGAGCGCTTCGGATCCGAGCCTTGAGACGGGATTGCCGATGCTTACCGATGCGCTGCGCTTCCTGCTCAACACCGCCTTCGCGCTGATCGTCTATTCGGCGCTGCTGCGTTTCATCATGCAGTGCCTGCGCGCGCCGTTTCGAAATCCGCTGGGGCAGGCGGTCGCCGCGCTCACCGACTGGGCGGTCAAGCCACTGCGCAGGCTCTTGCCCGGCTTTCGCGGCTTGGACTGGGCATCGCTCTTTTTCGCCTGGTTCGCGCAGCTGCTGTGGCTGGCAGCGCTGGCGGCGCTCGGCGGCGCCGAACTTTCGGGGCCGCTGGCTGCGGCACTGGCGGTGCTGGCGGTCGTCGAATTGCTCAAGGCCGCGCTATGGATATTGATCGTTGCCGTGTTCCTGCAGGCACTCTTGTCCTGGGTCGCACCCGACGGTCCGCTGGCTGGCGTGCTGAACGCGTTGACGTTTCGCTTCCTGGCGCCGATACGCCGCGTCGTGCCGCCGATCGGCGGAGCGCTCGACCTTTCGCCACTGATCGTAATCGTGCTGGCGCAATTGGTGCTGATGCTGCCTGTCGCATGGCTCGAGCAGAGCGTCGGGCAGCTCTTTCGCTAGCCTGGTGGAGCGACGCGCCGCACGTCGGCCCGACCGCGATTGGCGCTAGCGTCCGGCGCTGACGTTTTGCCGGGCCAGCGTGTTGGCGAGCCGCACGAAATCGGCAACCGCGAGCGTCTCGCCGCGCGCTCCCGGCGCGATGCCGGCACCTTCCAGCGTGGCCTCGTCGGCGAATGGCTTCAGGGCGTTGCGCAGCGTTTTGCGTCGCTGTCCGAATGCCGCAGCCACCAGCTGCGCGAACAGCGCAGCATCGGTGATCGCCGGTCGCGCTGCACCGAGCGGCGTCAGCCGCGCCAGCGCCGACTCGACTTTGGGCGGCGGCCGGAACGCGCCGGCCGGAACGACAAACAGCCGCTCGACGCGAAAGCGGACCTGAAGCATCACGGACAGCCGTCCATACTCGGGCGTCGCCGGCGCCGCGGCCATGCGCTGCACGACCTCCCGTTGCAGCATCACCGTCACATCGCGCAGCGCGGCGTCGAATTGCGCCAGATGGAACAGCAGCGGCGACGATATGTTGTACGGCAGGTTGCCGATGATGCGCAGATCGCCGCCCAGTCCCGCGAAGTCGAACGTCAGCGCATCGGCGACGTGCAGCGCCAGCTGTCCCGGCGGAAATTCGGCCGCGAGCCCAGCAGCGAGATCGCGATCGATCTCGATGACCGTCAGGCGATCGACGCGAGCGAGCAATGGCCGCGTCAGCGCGCCCAGGCCCGGTCCGATCTCGACGATGCGTTCATTTCGCTGCGGTGCGATCGCCTCGACGATGCGTTCGATGTAGTGCGGATCGGCCAGGAAATGCTGGCCGAACCTCTTGCGCGGACGATGCCGATCGATCGTCAGCGTCCCGCCGCGTGCGCCCGCGATGTGAGGTCGATCGCCAGCTCCACCGCGGCGAACAACGACCCCGGATCGGCGGCTCGGGCCAGCGTCGCTTCGGCAGCCAGATCGAGTGCAGTGCCGTGGTCGACCGACGTGCGCACGATAGGCAGACCCAGGGTCACATTGACACCGTGCCCGAAGCTCGCGTGCTTGAGAACCGGCAACCCCTGATCGTGATACATCGCGACGATGCAATCGTAGTCGCGCGCTTTCGCCGGAACGAACACCGTGTCGGCAGGAAGCGGCCCGGCAAGGTCGAGCCCTTCGGCGCGCAGCGCCGCGAGAGCCGGCGCGATGACGTCGATTTCCTCGCGGCCGAGATAGCCGCCTTCACCGGCGTGCGGATTGAGGCCGCACACG
>JBDTXW010000184.1:0-5701 GCA_040005975.1 Betaproteobacteria bacterium
GTCAACGGCCGGCACAAGGCGGACAACGTCAAGGTGGCGATGGTCGTGCCCGGCTCCGGACTGGTGAAGGCGCAAGCCGAGCGCGAGGGTCTCGATCGCGTGTTCACGGCCGCGGGCTTCGAGTGGCGCGAGCCCGGCTGCTCGATGTGCCTGGCGATGAACGGCGACCGCCTGGAACCCGGCGAGCGCTGCGCATCGACGTCGAACCGCAATTTCGAGGGGCGTCAGGGCACCGGCGGCCGCACGCATCTGGTCAGTCCGGCGATGGCTGCGGCCGCGGCGATTGCCGGGCACTTCGTCGACGTACGTCGACTTTATTGAGGTGGGAGAAAAACGATGAAAAAAATACTCGCGTTGCTCTCGGTCTCGGCGTTCGCGCTCGTCGCGGCGGGCTGCTACACCGTCGAGGGCGCCGGCAAGGACATCAAGGCAACCGGCCAGGCGGTCGAGAAAGCCGCCGACAAGGCCAAGCCATACTAGATGCTTCGATGCAGCCGTTTCGCATCCTGACCGGCCTGGTGGCGCCGCTCGACCGCGCCAACGTCGACACCGACGCCATCATTCCCAGGCAGTTTCTGAAGTCGATCAAGCGCTCAGGATTCGGCGCGAATCTGTTCGACTCGTGGCGCTACCTCGACAAGGGCGAGCCCGGAATCGATGCCGCGCGGCGGCCGATCAACCCCGATTTTTCGCTGAACCAGCCGCGCTACCAGGGTGCACAGATCCTGCTGGCGCGCCGCAATTTCGGCTGCGGCAGTTCGCGCGAGCACGCGCCCTGGGCGCTCGCCGACTACGGCTTTCGCGCGCTGATCGCACCCTCGTATGCCGATATATTTTTGAACAACTGCTACAAGAACGGCTTGCTGCCGATCGTGCTCTCCGAGAGCGAGGTCGAGCGCCTGTTCCACGACGTCGCCGCTTTCCCCGGATTCCGATTGACGATCGATCTGGAGCGGCAGACGGTGGCGACCGCCGACGGCAGCGCGGCATTCGGCTTCGAGGTCGAGCCATTTCGCAAGCATTGCCTGCTCAACGGGCTCGACGAGATCGGCTTGACCTTGACCCACGCCGGGGAGATCGCCGCGTTCGAGGCCAAGCGAAAGATCGAGCAGCCGTGGCTCTTCTGACCAGACGATCCGATGAAGAGACCACCGCAAGGCGCGCAGGAAAACTAGAAGCTGCTCCTCGCCTTGCGCGGTCTGCGCGGTCTCGCAGCGGGAGGTCGCGTTGAAGATCGCCGTCCTTCCCGGGGACGGCATCGGCGTCGAAATCGTCGCCGAGGCAGTGCGCGTGCTCGAGCGCCTGCGCTCCGACGGCCTCGACCTGGCAATCGAAACGGCGCCGATCGGCGGTGCCGGCTACGACGCGGCAGGACAGCCGTTGCCCGACGCGACGCTCGAATTGGCGCGGCGCGCCGACGCGATCCTGCTCGGCGCCGTCGGCGGCCCGCGTTACGATGCGCTGCCGCGAGCGCTCCGCCCGGAGCAAGGCATCCTCGCAATACGCAAGGCGCTCGGCCTGTTCGCGAACCTGCGCCCGGCGTTGCTTTATCCGGAGCTCGCCGAGGCGTCGACATTGAAGTCCGAGGTAGTCGCCGGGCTCGACCTGATGATCGTGCGCGAGCTGACCGGCGACATTTATTTCGGCGAGCCGCGCGGACGCCGCCGCAACGCGGCAGGCGAGGCCGAGGCTTTCGACACGATGCTCTACAGCGAGCCCGAAATCCGGCGGATCGCGCAGGTCGGCTTCGAAATCGCCCGCGAGCGCAGCCGGAAACTGTGCTCGGTCGACAAGGCGAACGTGCTCGATACGTCGATCCTGTGGCGCGAAGTCGTGACCGCGGTCGGCGCCGGCTATCCGGATGTCGAGCTCTCGCACATGTATGTCGACAACGCGGCGATGCAGCTGGTGCGCAACCCCAGGCAGTTCGACGTCATCGTGACGGGCAATATTTTCGGGGACATTCTGTCCGACGAGGCGTCGATGCTCGCCGGGTCGATCGGGATGCTGCCGTCCGCGTCGCTGGATGCGAACAACAAGGGACTCTACGAGCCGATTCACGGATCGGCGCCCGATATTGCCGGGCGGGATCAGGCCAACCCGCTGGCGACGATCCTGTCGCTGGCGTTGATGTTTCGCCACAGCTTCGGGCGCTCCGACATCGCCGCGCGTATCGAGGGCGCGGTACGGAAGGTCCTTGCACGGGGCTTGCGCACCCGCGACATCGCGTTGCCGGGCGAACGCGCGGTCGGAACGCGCGCCATGGGAGACGGCGTCCTCGCCGCACTGCAATGAACGCGCGCTGTCCTGTCGCGGCCCATGCTGCGCTCTGCCCGGCGGCGTTCGTCGGCGGGCGCGCGCGATGAGCGTCGCCGGCCATCCGGTTGTCGTGCGTCGCGCCGAGCCGGGCGATGCCGAGTCGATACATGCGACGTTCCTGGGGGCGAGGGCGATCGCCGGCACGCTTCAGCTGCCGTACCCTTCGGTGGAAATGTGGCGCCGGCGGCTCGCCGAAGGCGTGACCACCGACTACCTGCTCGTCGGCACGATCGCCGGCGAAGTGGTCGGCAACCTGGGCTTGCGCGCGGCATCGAAGTCACCGCGTCGCAGGCATGTGGCCGACATCGGCATGGCGGTTCGAGACGACCGGCAACGACGCGGCGTGGGCACGGCGCTGATGCAGGCCGCGATCGAGCTTGCCGATGGCTGGCTCAACTATCAGCGGCTGGAACTATCGGTGTTCACCGACAACCTTGCGGCGCTGTCCTTGTATCGCAAGTTCGGCTTCTCGATCGAAGGCACCTGTCGCGCCTATGCGTATCGCAACGGCAGCTATGTCGATGCCTACCTGATGGCACGGCTGCTACCGGCGTTTGCCGCGACGCTGCCGGAAGAAACTTGATGAGCGGACGGCGGCGGAGGATGGCAGCGGCGGCAGGCAGGCCAGGCGCTGAACGGGACGCGCGCTTACGGAGACAACGATGATGCGGGTCGGATTTGTCGGATGGCGGGGCATGGTCGGATCGGTGCTGGTCCAGCGCATGGTCGAGGAAAAGGACTTCGATCTGATCGACCCGGTCTTTTTTTCGACGTCGAACGCAGGCGCTCCGGCCCCGAGAATCGGCAAGTCCCATGGCGTGCTCAAGGATGCGGCCGACGTGGACGTGCTCGCCGAGCTCGACATGATCGTCACCTGCCAGGGCGGCGAATGGACGCAGCCGATGCATGCGAAATTGCGCGGTGCCGGCTGGAACGGTTACTGGATCGACGCGGCATCGACCTTGCGCATGGCCGACGACGCGGTGATCGTCCTCGACCCGGTCAACATGGACGTCATCGAAGCGGCGCGCGCGCGGGGTGTCCGGAACTACATCGGAGGCAACTGCACGGTCAGCCTGATGATGATGGCTCTCGCCGGTCTGTTCAAACACGACCTGATCGAATGGATGACCTGCATGACCTACCAGTCGGCATCCGGCGCCGGCGCGCAGAACATGCGCGAGCTGCTGCAACAGATGGGCGAAGCGCATCTCGCGGCGAAGGAACTGCTCGGCGATCCGGCGTCGTCGATCCTCGACATCGATCGCGAGGTGGCCGGCATCCTGCGCGACGGGCGCTTCCCGACCGAGCACACCGGCGTGCCGCTCGCCGGGAGCCTGATTCCATGGATCGCGGAGGACATGGGCGACGGGCTGTCCAAAGAGGAATGGAAGGGAGGCGCCGAAACCAACAAGATCCTCGGACGCGAGGCGCAGCCGATTCCCGTCGAGTCGATCTGCGTGCGGGTCGGCGCGATGCGCTGCCACAGTCAGGCTCTGACAATCAAGCTGCGGCGGGATATGCCGCTATCCGAAATCGAAGACGTGCTTGCCGACGCACACGCCTGGGTCAGAGTCGTGCCCAACACGCGCGAAGCAAGCATGCGCGAGCTCACGCCGGCTGCGGTCACCGGCAAACTCGAGATCCCGATCGGCCGCCTGCGCAAGCTCGATCTGGGCGACGGCTATCTGGGGGCGTTCACCGTCGGCGATCAATTGCTTTGGGGGGCCGCCGAACCGCTGCGGCGCATGTTGCGTATCCTGTTGGCGCATTGAGACCGCACTCCGCCCGACGCCATGGCTTGGGCTTATGACATGCGTCCGGGTGGCTGAAGCCGAACTAGGCGCTTTTGGCCGGTTTTATGCGTTGGCACTAAGCCGCCACAGCGTCCCGCCGAGCGACGCGACGCGCTTACAACAGCCGCCGCGCGGCTCCGATCGTCCGGCGAGCATACAAGGTCTTGTATCCGGCCGAATTCCGGACCCAACCAGTAGCGCTTGCGCCGAATCGAGGCCAATGCCCGGTCCGCGCTGCCGAAGCAGGCTTTTCGAACAAAAAAACAAGCTAATACCGAGGTTTAGCTTGCACCGCTAACTCCATGATGTTAGTTTAGGTCAGGACACAAGCACACTGAGGTCGGCATGCGAGCAAAACCCTATATCACCTGCGGGCTGTTGGCGGGCGCCCTGACGCTCCCCGTCTCGGTGTTGGCGCTGGGGCTGGGCAAGCTTACGGTGCAATCGGGCCTCGGGCAGCCGCTTTCGGCAACGATCGAGCTCACCTCCGCGCAAAAAGACGAACTCGATACGTTGCGCGCGCGAATCGCCGATCCGGCCGTGTATCGCGACAACAACGTTCAATATCCGGCTGCGATGTCGCGCGCGCGCATCGTCGTCGAACAGAATCAGAACGGCGCGCCGTACCTGCGCGTGACGACTTCACAGGCGGTCAACGACGCCTTCCTCGATGTGCTGGTCGAGCTCAACTGGGCGACCGGTCGCGTCGTACGCGATTACACCTTCCTGCTCGATCCGCCGACCAATACCGAAACGCAGGCAGTCGAGCCGGCGGCGCCGATACGCGCCCAGGCCGGTTCCACCGCGGCAGCGTCCGCCCCCACCGCCGGTACGCGCGCTGCGCGCCGTTCGGCCGCAGCCGCAACCGAGGCTGCACCCGCTGGCGGTACGACCTATACGGTTAAGCGCGGCGACACGCTGTCGAAGATCGCCCAGCAGGTGAAGCCCGAGAACGTCAGCCTGGAACAGATGCTGGTCGCGCTGTTCCGCAGCAACGAGAGCGCGTTCGACGATCGCAATATGAACCGTCTGCGCACAGGCCAGATCGTCAACGTGCCGCAAGCCGACCAGGTCGCGGCAGTGCCTCAAAACGAAGCAACGCAGGTGGTCAGGGTGCAAGCCGCGGACTGGCGCGCGTATCGCGATCGCGTAGCCGGCGCGGCGCCGGCAACCGACGCGACGGCAGCGAGGCAATCGGCGAGCGGCCGGATCACCACCGCGGTCGAGGACAAGGCGAGCGCAGCGCAACCGGGCCAGGATCAGGTGCGCGTGTCGCGCGAAGCCGGCAAGGGCGCCGCCGCAGGCGCAGCGCTGGCCGAAGATCTTGCGGCCAAGAACAAGGCTTTGAGCGAAGCCAATTCGCGCGTGGCCGAGCTGGAGAAAACGGTGCGCGATCTGCAGCGCGCAGTCGAGCTCAAGAATCAGACAATGGCGTCGCTGCAATCCAGCGCGGAGGCTGCCAAAGGCAAGGCGGTCGAGCGTCCGGCGGAAGCGCCGAAGGTCGCCGCATCGACATCGGCACCCGCACCTGCGCCGGCCGCGGTTGCGCCACCGGTTTCCGCACCGACCGCAACTGCGCCCGCCGC
>JBDTXW010000185.1:0-5694 GCA_040005975.1 Betaproteobacteria bacterium
CGGCGTAACTCGCGCGTTGTGTTCCAGGCGCTCTCGCCCGGTAGCTGGCTGAAACACCCGCCGCGGGCTGATCTGGCCTTTTGCGCCAGCGTTCTTGTAGAATTCCGACGCTCGAACGCCCGCGGAGAGATGCTGGCATGCCCATCCGGTTCGTGTTGCTCGTCGCCTTGCTGAGTCTTGCCTCCGGCACGGCCTTCGCCGTGACGGTCGATGAGCTTATTGCCAAGCATATCGAGGCGCGCGGCGGCAGCGACAAGATGAAAGCTATCGGTACGCTGCGCTTCACGGGGAAACTCGACATTTCCGGGGACTTCATTGCCGAATTCTCGACGATTCGGCAAATCCGGCGGCCGGACCGCGCGCGCATCGACGCCGCGCTCCAGGGGCTTACGACCGTGCGTGCATGGGATGGCCGCGAGGGCTGGGCGATCTCGCCACTGTTTGGCCGGAAGGACCCCGAGCGAGTTTCTCCAGACGAGAGCAAGGAGCTGATCGAAATCGCTGATATCGACGGCCCGCTGGTCGACAGCGCGAACAAGGGCAACCACATCGAGTATCTCGGCACCGAAGACGTCGAAGGAACCGAGGCGCGCAAGCTCCGGGTCACGACGAAGAATGGCGACGTCCAGTACGTCTATCTCGATCCCGATTACTACCTCGTCATCCGCGTCCTCTATCAGCGCACGGTGCGCGGTGCCCAGGTGGAGAGCGAGACCGACTTCGGAAACTACGAACGGGTCAACGGCGTGTACTTTCCGTTTTCGATCGAATCCGGCCCCAAGGGCGGAGCGAAGACGCGGAAGATCACCGTCGACAAGGCAGAAGCGAATGTTGCCTTGAGCGATGATTTGTTCCGGTTCCCGGTGACCGCCAAATGAGCGCCGGGCTCGGCTCGCGTCTCGCGGCGCTCTTGGCGTGCCTGTCCATTGCCGCAGTTGCGTCTGCGGCCGACGTACCCGTTTCCATCGACACCGCCACGATCTCGGGCATCGGCATCCGCAACATTGGCTCGGCCACGATGAGCGGCCGAATCGCGGCGGTAGCGGGCAGACTCAATGACGACGGCAAAGCAACGCTGTTCGTCGGGACGGCGAGCGGCGGCGTTTGGCGATCGCTCGACGGCGGCACGACGTTCAAGCCCGTATTCGACAGGCAGTCGGTGCAGTCGATCGGCGCCGTCGCGCTCGACCCCTCGCGGCCCAACATCGTCTGGGCCGGCACGGGCGAGGCCTGGACCCGCAATTCGGCCTCGATCGGCGATGGCATCTACAAGTCGACTGACAATGGCGACTCCTGGACGCACATGGGCCTCGTCGATTCGGAGCGGATCGCCAAGATCATCGTCCACCCGATAGACAGCGACATCGTCTATGCCTGCGTGCCGGGCAAACTGTGGAGCGATTCGGCCGCGCGCGGTCTGTACAAGACCGTCGATGGCGGCAAGTCGTGGACGCTTGTCTTCAAAGGGGACAACCTGTCGACCGGCTGTTCGTCGATTGCGATGGACCCGAAGGATCCGGAGCACATGTTCGCGGCGCTCTGGGACTTTCGGCGCCAGGGCTGGACTTTCCGTTCCGGCGGTGAGTCACCGGAGACCGCGAGCGGCAGCGGACTTTTCGTGACCGGCGACGGCGGCAAGTCATGGCGCAGCCTCGACGCCGCGACGGCCAGGGCATTGCCGCCCAAGCCCTGGGGGCGCTCGGCGATCGCCATCGCGCCATCGGATCCGAAACGCGTGTACGTCGTCATCGAAGCAGTGCGGAGCGCCTTGTTTGTCTCCGAGGATGGCGGCGGCACGTTCGAAGAAAGGGATCGCAGCCAGGCCATGGTCTGGCGCCCGTTCTATTTCGCGAACCTCGTGGTCGATCCCAAGGCGCCCGATCGCGTCTTCAAGACCAATTACAACCTGATCGTTTCAACCGATGGCGGCAAGACCTTCTCCGCGACCAGCGCAGGCGCTCACGGCGACTGGCACGATCTGTGGATCAATCCGCAGAACCCGATGCATCTGGTCGGCGGGGACGACGGCGGGTTATGGACATCGTTCGACGGCGGCACGCGCTGGTGGAAAAACGACAACCTTCCGGTTTCGCAGTTCTATCACGTCAGCGTCGACGACGCCGATCCTTACCAGGTATATGGCGGCCTGCAGGATAACGCCGTGTGGGTCGGAGACTCGGCCTATCCCGGCGGGATAAGCAACAGCCGCTGGGAGCCCTTCTTCGGTTGCGACGGCTTCTGGGCATTTGCCGACCCGGTCGACACCGAATACCTCTACGGTGAGTGCCAGGGCGGCTTCGCCGGGCGGGTGAACCGAAAGACACACGAGACGCGCGACATCCAGCCCAAGGCTGGTGCCGCAGAGAAGCTTCGATTCAACTGGAATACACCGCTCTACCTTTCCCCCAGCCAAAAAGGGACGCTCTACATCGGCGCCCAATTCCTTTTCCGCTCACGTGATCAAGGACAGAGTTGGGAGCGCATTTCGCCGGACCTGACGACCAATGACCCCGAGAAGCAAAAGCAGGAACAGGCCGGCGGCATCACGGTCGACAACTCGGCGGCAGAAATGCACACGACGATCTACTCGATCAGCGAGTCGCCAAAGAACCCGCGGGTCCTATGGATCGGCACCGACGACGGCAATGTTCAACTGACGCGTGACGGAGGCAAGAGCTGGAAGAATGTTGGCGCCAATCTGCCGGGAGTCAGTACCGGAAGCTGGGTCTCCTGGGTGGAGGCCAGCCGCTTCGACGTGGCGACTGCCTACGTTGCCGTGGATCGCCACACCTTCGGCGACATGCAGCCCTACCTGTTTCGCACAGCCGACTACGGCGCGACCTGGACGCGCGTTGCCGGTCCCGACGAGGGATTGCGAGGCTACGTGCACGTGCTCAAGGAGGATTCGGTCAACCCCGACCTTCTCTTTGTCGGGACCGAGCTCGGCCTCTGGATCTCGACCAATCGCGGGGCGGCCTGGGCACAGTTCAAGCCTGCCAATTTCCCCGCTGTCGCGGTTCGGGACATCGCACTGCAGACGAGGGACAACGATCTCGTCCTGGCTACCCACGGCCGCGGGATCTGGGTGATCGACGACATCACCCCGTTGCGTCACTTGAACGCCGGCGTGCTGGCGCAGGATGTGGCGTTCGTCGCGTCGCGACCGGTTCAGCAGCGAATCACGGCAGAAGGCGGCTGGGTCGAGGGCGACGCAAAATTCGTCGGCGAGAATCCTGCCGATGGCGCCGTCATTACGTACTATCAGCGCCAACGGCATCTGTTCGGCACGCTCAAGCTGGAAATCCTGGACGCTGCCGGGAAGTCACTCGACGTCATCCCGGCGAGCAAGCACCGCGGCCTCAACCGTGTGGCATGGTCGATGCGAGTCAAACCTCCCGTCGTTCCTCCCGCGGCGCAGCTCGCGCGACATGCGACGCGTGGCCCGCGTTTGCCTCCAGGTACCTACACCGTCCGCCTCACCAAGGCGGACAGGGTTTACGAGTCTCGGCTTCTCATCGGGCTCGATCGACGCGCGAAGTTCACCGTTGCCGACCGCCGTGCTCAATTCGACGCAGCGATGCGCGTGCATTCTTTATTCGGGGACATGACCCAGCTGGTCGGGCGCATCAATGCGACGCGGGAAGCGTTGCAAAGACTGGCAGGTACTCTGCCACCGGGCGACACGCTGCGCAAAGATCTCGAGCTGCTGGAACAGAAGGCCGACACCATTCGAAAGCAGATCGTCGCCACCAAGGAAGGCGGCGCGATAACGGGGGAGGAGCGCCTCCGCGAGCATACCGACCTTCTCTACGGTGCGATCATGTCCTGGGAAGGCCGTCCGACTGTCTACCAGCTGGACAGGACCGATGTCCTGCGCGCGGAGCTTGCGAAAATCTCGGGCGAGTTCGACGCCCTTTTGAACAACGATCTGAGCCGCCTCAACGACGCGCTGACGGGACGTCGACTGCCGCGTATCGATGTACCGGAAAGAGTTGCCGTGATGGAGGCGGCGTTGCGCAGTGTCGACGCGCAGGCTGCGATTCGAGCCGCCTTCGCCCTGCAATAGAGCTTCCGCGACCCGGCGTCCCCAAATGCCCGCGCGTACGAACGCGCTAGTGGCGAGGCGGTCCAATCGTCACAGGTTGGAGATCGCGACATGAAATCGCTGGGCAGAAAACCGGAAGGCGCGCGGCTCGAGCGCATCAAGGCTTCGCCACGTTGGGCGGGCGAGCAGTTTCGCAACGTGCACCCGGTCATCCCGGGTTTGCGCGATCCGAACGCATTGATGCCGACGCTCAGCGATTTTCTCTGCGGCGGCGAGCGGCGCGTGCCGCGCGGACCATTGCCGTCGATGAACCCCCTCGAATCCTGGATGAAACCGGCTGCCAGCGGACTACGCGTAACCTGGCTCGGCCATTCCACGCTGCTGATCGAGATCGACGGCCTGCGCGTGCTGACCGATCCGGTGTGGGGATTGCGCGCGTCGCCATCGCAGCTCGTCGGCCCCAAGCGCTTCCAGCCGGTACCGGTTCCCCTTCGCGCGATGCCGCCGGTAGACCTCGTGCTCGTGTCGCATGATCACTACGACCATCTCGACTATCCGACGATCCGCGAGCTTGCCAAGCGCGACGTCCCGTTCGTGACGTCGCTCGGTGTCGGGGCGCATCTAACAGCCTGGGGCGTGCAGCCCGGACGCATCGTTGAGCTCGACTGGTGGGAATCGCACCGGTTGCCTAATACGGAGCTCACGGTGACTGCCGCACCCTCACAGCACTTTTCCGGGCGGGGCCTTCACGACCGCAATGCGACCCTGTGGTCGTCGCTCGTCATCCGTTCGCGACGGCATTCGGTGTTCTTCAGCGGCGACACCGGCCTCACGACGGAATACCAGACGATCCGCGAACGGCTCGGTCCGTTCGACCTGGTGATGCTGGAGGTGGGCGCGTTTCATCCTGCTTGGGGCGATATCCACCTCGGACCGGAAAACGCGCTCAAGGCGCGCGCGCTGCTCGGCGGCGGCCCTTTCCTGCCAATACACTGGGGGACGTTCGCCCTTGCGATGCATGCCTGGGACCAGCCTGCGGAAACCTTGCTGAAGTTGGGTCCGAAAATGGGAGCGCAGCTCGTCATGCCGCGCCTGGGCGAACCGGTCGAGCCCTCGCACGCGGAGGACGCCAAGCCGTGGTGGCGCGTCGTCGACACTGCGGCGCGGGAGCCCGAGCCTGAGACGCCTGCAGCGATAACATTACCGAAGGCCATGCCTTGGCCGATGGACTAGGTTTGAAAGACTCCATGGCGAAGAACGACGTGTATGCGTCGATCGAACCATCGCGCGCAGCGATCGACACGCTGGATGGACCCACAGTGATCGAATTCGGCACGCCTTGGTGCGGCTACTGTCGCGCCACCCAGCCGCGGCTCGCCACCGCGTTGGCTGATCACCCAAACGTGCGGCATATCAAGATTGAGGACGGCAGCGGCAGAGCGCTGGGGCGGTCATTCAACGTGAAGCTTTGGCCAACGCTCGTATTTTTCCGCGACGGCAGGGAGATCGCGCGCCTGGTCCGGCCCGGCGCCGCGAGCGAGATTCGTCAAGCTCTGGATCAGATCGACATTCATTAGATTGGCATGGTGGTAAGTGAATGTGCGCGTGAGATCCTCGGTGCTGCACTGACGGGACGGATAACGCCTAGG
>JBDTXW010000186.1:0-5686 GCA_040005975.1 Betaproteobacteria bacterium
TCGTTCGCCAAGGACGATGACGCCGTCGGCACGGGCATGGTCGGCGCGCCGGCCTGTGGCGACGTGATGAAGCTGCAGATCCGCGTCGGCGCGGACGGCCGCATCCTGGACGCCAAGTTCAAGACCTACGGCTGCGGCTCGGCGATCGCCTCGTCGTCGCTGGTCACGGAATGGGTCAAGGGCAAGACGCTCGACCAGGCGCTGACGATCAAGAATACGCAGATCGCCGAGGAACTCGCCCTTCCGCCGGTCAAGATCCATTGCTCGATCCTGGCCGAAGACGCGATCAAGGCGGCCGTGGCCGACTACAAGAAGAAGCACGGCGACGACAGTGACGCTCCTGCGGAGATCGCGTCGGCGCCGCGCGTCGCGGCGCCGGTTTGACTTCGACGAGGACGAGCTGGGCATGGCGATCACCCTGACCGAAAGCGCGGCCAAGCACGTTGCCGGCTTCCTGACCAAGCGCGGCAAGGGCGTCGGTCTGCGCCTGGGCGTACGCACGACCGGGTGTTCGGGGCTTGCCTACAAGCTCGAATTCGTCGACGAGGTCAAGCCCGAGGACGTGCGCTTCGAAAGCCACGGCATCAATGTCGTCGTCGATCCGAAGAGCCTGCCGTATCTCGACGGCACGCAGCTCGATTTCGCGCGCGAAGGGCTCAACGAGGGGTTCAAGTTCGATAATCCGAACGTGAAGGACGAGTGCGGCTGCGGCGAATCGTTCAACGTCTGAGTTCGTCGATAACCTTCGCATAGCGCGCCGCTGCTGCGTTGCTGCTCACTTTCGATCCTCACGTACTAATGTGTACGTTCCGGTCGAAAGTTCCGCGGTGCCTTGCCGCGGCGCCCTCTGCTCGATTCTCGACGAACTCATCATAACGACGTGCAGCACGCGGATGCCGCTCCGATGATCGACTTTTCCCAGGACTATTTCTCGTTGTTCGGGCTGCCGCCGCGCTATCGCTGCGACGCGGCGCGGCTCGACGCCGCTTACCGCGCGTTACAAAGCGCCGTGCACCCCGACCGCTTTGCCGCGGCGGGCGAGTCCGAGCGCAGGCTGGCGCTGCAATCATCGGCGCGGGTGAACGAGGCTTATCGCGCGCTCAAGGACCCGGTCGGACGCGCCCAGTATCTGCTCTCGCTGCACGGTGTCGATGCGACGGCGGAAACCGATACCGCGTTGCCTGTCGATTTTCTCGAACGCCAGCTTGAACGGCGCGAGGCGGTCGACGATGCGCGGGTCGCGCGCGATTCGGCGCGGCTGGAGGTCCTGCTCGCCGAGGTACGCGCCGAAATCGCCGTGCTCGAGCCGGCGCTGGCAGAAATGCTGGATGCCGGACAGGGTTGGGAATCGGCGCGTGCGAGCGTGCGCGAGCTGCAGTTTCTGTCCAAGCTTGCAGCCGACATCGATGCGGCGATCTCGGGGCTCGACGACTGATGGCTCTGCTGCAGATTGCCGAACCGGGGGACGCGCCCGAGCCGCACCGGCCGCGGCTTGCCGCGGGCATCGATCTTGGAACGACCAATTCGCTGGTCGCTACTGTTCGCGATGGCGGCGCCAGCGTGCTGCCCGATGCGCAAGGGCGCCGGCTGTTGCCGTCGATCGTGCGCTACGCGCCGGACGGTGTCGAAGTCGGCTACGCAGCGCAGGCGGCGCAGGTCGCCGACCCGCACAACACAATCGTCTCGGTCAAACGCATGATGGGCCGCGCGCTGCCCGATCTGGCCGATGCGCGCCGTTTTCCCTATCGCTTCGTCGATGCGCCGGGCGTCGTTCAGATCGCCACGCGCGCGGGCGTGCGGACGCCGGTCGAAATCTCGGCGGAGATTCTGAAGGCATTGCGCGAGCGCGCCGAAAAGAGCATGGGTGGTGCCCTCGACGGCGCGGTCGTGACCGTGCCCGCCTATTTCGACGACGCGCAGCGTCAGGGCACCAAGGACGCGGCCCGGCTCGCCGGCCTCAACGTGCTGCGCCTGCTGAACGAGCCGACCGCGGCCGCAATCGCCTACGGTCTGGATAACGCCGCCGAGGGAATCTACGCCGTCTACGACTTGGGCGGCGGCACGTTCGACCTGTCGATCCTGAAGCTCTCGCGCGGTGTTTTCGAAGTGCTGGCGACTGCCGGTGATACGGAATTGGGCGGCGACGACTTCGACCATCGCGTCTATTGCTGGGCGCTCGAGACGGCAGGCGCCGGCCCGGTCTCGCCGGGCGATGCGCGGATGCTGATGGCGAAGGCGCGCGAGGTCAAGGAGGCGCTGACGACACAGGACGCGGTCGCATTCACGGCCTCGTTGCAATCGGGCGCCGCGATCGATGCGACGCTGAGCGCGAGAGAGTTCGAGGCGATCACGCAGACGCTGGTCGCGAAGACGCTCGGGCCGGTCAAAAAGGCGCTGCGCGACGCCAGGCTTACGCCCCAGGATATCCACGGGGTCGTGATGGTGGGCGGCGCGACGCGCATGCCGCAGATCCAGCGGGCGGTCGCCGGGTTTTTCGGCCAGGCGCCGCTCAACAATCTGAACCCCGACGAAGTCGTCGCACTCGGCGCGGCGATCCAGGCCAATGTGCTGGCCGGCAACCGCGCGCGCGACGAGGATTGGCTGCTGCTCGACGTCATCCCGCTGTCGCTCGGCCTCGAGACGATGGGCGGACTTACCGAGAAGATCATTCCGCGCAACGCGACGATACCGATCGCACGCGCGCAGGAATTCACGACGTTCAAGGATGGACAGACGGCAATGGCGCTGCACGTCGTGCAGGGCGAGCGCGAGCGCGTCGCCGACTGCCGGTCGCTGGCGCGCTTCGAATTGCGCGGAATTCCGCCGATGGTCGCCGGCGCCGCGCGCATCAAGGTGACATTCCAGGTCGACGCCGATGGTTTGCTCGCGGTCGCCGCGCGCGAACAGACGACGGGCACCGAGGCTTCGATCGTCGTCAAGCCCTCGTATGGCCTGAGCGACGCCGAGATCGCGCGCATGCTGACCGAATCGTTCGCCAACGCCGCGCCGGATATGGTTGCGCGCGCGCTGGCCGAGGCCCGCGTCGAGGCGGAGCGCATTCTCGATGCGACCGAAGGGGCGCTGCGCTCGGACGGCGACCTGCTCGCCGCGGCCGAGCGGACCCCGATCGAGCATGCGCTTACCGCTGTTCGCCGGGTCGCCGGCCAGGACGATCATCACGCCATCGTCGCCGCGGTCGCCGCACTCAACGCGGCAACCGAGGAATTTGCCGCCCGCCGCATGAACCGCGACGTCGGCCGCGCACTGACCGGCCGCAGCGTCGATGCGCTCGGATAACCGGCCGTGACCGAAATCGTCGTCTTGCCGCACGCCGAGCTCTGTCCCGAGGGCAAGACCTTCGAGGCGACCGAGGGCGAGTCGATCTGCGACAATCTCCTCGAGCAGAACATCGAGATCGAGCACGCCTGCGAAAAGTCGTGTGCGTGCACCACCTGCCATGTGATCGTGCGCGAAGGATTCAACTCGCTGTCGCCTTCGTCGGAGGACGAGGACGATCTGCTCGATCGCGCCTGGGGCCTGACGCCGGTGTCGCGGCTGTCGTGTCAGGCGAAGGTCGGCACCAGCAAGCTGGTCATCGAGATTCCGAAGTACACGATCAATTACGCCAAAGAGGCGACCAAATGAAGTGGGTTGACTCGCGCGACATCGCGATCGCGCTGGCCGAGCACCATCCGGACGTCGATCCGGCAACCGTGCGCTTCACCGATCTGCACCGCTGGGTGACCGAACTGCCCGGCTTCGACGATGACCCCAGGCACTCGGGTGAAAAGATACTCGAGGCAATTCAGATGCTGTGGATCGAGGAGGGCGACGAATGAATCCCGCACCGATGCCGATGATCAGCGCCCTTTATACGGGCGTCTTCGCGCTTCTGTTGGTGGTCCTCGCCGTACTGGTGTCACGCCGGCGCCGCCGCATGGGCATCGGCCTCGGGGCGGGCGGCGACGCCCAGCTCGAGCGCGCAATCCGGGTGCACGCCAACGCGGTCGAGTGGGGACTTCCGTTGCTGTTATTGCTGCTGATTGCCGAGGAAAACCGCGCCTCGCCCACGCTCCTGCATGTTTGCGGCATCCTGTTCATCCTGGCGCGAGTCATGCATGCCTGGGGCCTGTCGCGTGCCAGCGGCCATTCGCTGGGGCGCTTGGCCGGCAGCGGCTTGACTTGGCTGGTGCTCGCCGCGCTCGCGGTGTGGGATATCGTCGCGTTTCTGCGCCCCGCGCTGGGGTGAGAGCGAGTCCGCTATACAAAAAGATTCAGAATCGCGTCCAGGCCGCAGTGGTCGATCGCGTAGGTCGTGCGGGCGCGCACTACCGGCTTGGCATGGTAGGCGATGCTGACGTCGGCAGATTCGAGCATCGCCAGGTCGTTCGCCCCGTCGCCGATCGCTACGGCCAGGCCGCCGTCCGCCGCGAGCTCCGCAGAGAGGCGCTTGAAGCACGCGGCTTTCGCCTCGGCGTCGACGATCGGTCCCGTCAGGCGCCCGGTAAGTTTGCCGTCGGCGACCTCGAGCGTGTTCGCGCACGTATAGTCGAGACCGAGACGGGCCTTCAGCCGTTCGGTGAAAAAGGTGAAGCCGCCGGAGACCAGCAGCGAGCGGGCGCCGGCCGTACGCATGCCGGCCAGCAGACGCTCGGCCCCTGGAGAAAGCTCGAGACGCTCGTCGTAGACGCGCTGTAGCGCGCCGATGTCGAGGCCGGCAAGGAGCGCGACGCGGCGGGTCAGGCTTTCCGGGAAATCGATCTCACCGCGCATCGCGCTTGCCGTGATCGCCGCGACCTGAGGCTTGATGCCTAGCAGATCGGCGATTTCATCGACGCATTCGATGGTGATCAGCGTCGAATCCATGTCGAGCGCCACCAGCCGCACGCGGTCAAGGCGCTGCCCGGGTGGGACGAAGGCGCAATCCAGCGCGGCGCGCGCGCAGTACGCGGTCGTTTCGGCCGCATTGCCGGCGGGCTCGAGAGCGAACGCCTGATCGCCGCTGCGGGAAAGCGCCTCGATGCGACCGGCGCCAGCGAGCTTCGCCAGCGCCTTGAGGACGGGCGTATCGATGTCGGTGGCCTGCACGACGAGGCGCATGGCGTCGCCGGCGGTTCGGCTCATCGTCGCTTCCGCGCTTAAAGCCGCGCTGCGGGCAGGGGATCGTTGCATCGGGTCGCGGGACTGCCGCACTTCGCGCGCCGCATCCCGGTAGTTCGCGATGACATGATGATAGTGCCAGCGCTTCTACTACGAGGCGCGGGCGCAGCGTATTATAAGCGGTCCAACTGGTTCGACGAGGAGAAAACCATGTCACTGCGTCTTGGCGACACCGCCCCCGATTTCACCCAGGAATCGAGCGAGGGCCCGATCAGTTTCCACAAGTGGCTGGGTGACAGCTGGGGTGTCCTGTTTTCGCATCCTGCCGATTTCACGCCGGTGTGCACGACCGAGCTCGGCTTGACCGCCAAGCTCAAGGACGAGTTCGCCAAACGAAACGTCAAGGTGATCGCGTTGTCGGTCGATCCGGTCGAGTCGCACAAGAAGTGGATCAGCGATATCAACGAGACACAGAATACGACCGTCAATTTTCCGATCATCGCCGACGCCGACCGCAACGTCTCGACCTTGTACGACATGATCCATCCGAACGCCAGCGCGACGGCGACGGTGCGCTCGCTGTTCG